>JBQCFV010000250.1:0-9839 GCA_051958695.1 Chitinophaga sp.
GGGACAGCATAGCACCGTAACAGAGCTTATCGGCAGCGGCGACCTACGAAAACAGGTGAAAATCAAAGAATACATCAGCGAAGAAGTAGGCCATCTCAAGCTGGAATACATCCTCAAAGAACTGGCGACACCCAGCCGCGACCCGCGCGACGTGAGCGCGATCTTTGACTTCGCCGAAGGCATCAAAACCATGGAAGACGTACACCCCGGCATGACGCTGCCCGGCGTGGTGACCAATATCACCGCTTTCGGCGCGTTCGTGGACATCGGCGTGAAACAGGACGGGCTGGTGCATATCTCCCATCTTTCCAACAAGTTCGTCTCCAACCCGAACGAAGCCGTGAAGCTGAACCAGAAAGTAACGGTAACGGTGCTGGAAGTGGATATCGCGCGCAAACGCATTTCCCTTTCCATGAAAGATAACGAGCCCGCCACGGGCGGCGGCGGACAGCGCAGGGAACGCAAAGAGAACAAACCTTCGAAAGAAGCGCCGCTAAACGATTTCCAGGCGAAGCTGCTGGCGTTGAAGTCGAAATTCAAGTAAAGGATCGGCGATATAAAAATAAAGGGCTGCCCACATGGAGACATGGGGCAGCCCTTTCGTTTTCATAGAGGGGGATAGCAATAATTTATTTAGTAGGTGTAATGGGTTTGAGCATTTGAAACGGCATGCCCGACTTGGCAGCTTCCAGCTTTTCCTTATCCATGGTTTTGCGGATATCCGCAGCCAGGGCATGATCTCCCTTCTGTTCCAGCAGGTTGGCGTAAAGATCGAGATAGATCACCTTCTGGTTGGCATTCAATCCCGGGATATCCGTGGTCAGCAATTTGGCCCAGGCCGTCGCTTCTTTCAGCGCTTTTTTGTTATCTTCTCCAAAGCGGTGAATGCTTTGCGCATAACCATACAGCCAGTCGCCCCCGATGGCGTTCATCGGGATAAGTTTCTTCTTAAGCATTCCGTTCACTACCTCCGTATATTTATTCCAGTCACGCAGGGAATACAGCACCGTTAGCTTTGCTTTTGCTTTTATCTCGTCCTTCTTCGCGTAGCTGGTCTGCTCCAGCTTGTGCAGGAAGTCGTTGAAGCCCTGTTCGTCGAGCACTGCTTTGCCCTTCCCCGGGTAGCTGATATATTGCAGCGGCCATGCCAGGAAGGTGCTGTAGATCTTCCGGTCCACGTCCTCCTGCCCGTACCGGCTGCCAAAGTCCGCGGCGTGCGCGGTAAGGTAGAGGAACGGCGCGGATGAAGCGTCTTTCACATGTTCTTTCAGCACTTCCCAGTTAGCGGCCTCTATCCAGGTGGAAGCAGGCTGTTTTTCCAGGTAGGATAACGCTACTTTACCTGCTTCCTGCAATTCATACGCATTTTGCAGCGCCTTGAGGTAAGCGGGCGTATTGTCGGCGGCATGCCGGCTGAGATAAAGCAGGCTGCGCTTTGGGCTCATCGCATCCAGGCCGTGCTGGATAAAACTTGCCGTAGCGGTCTGCCCTACAACTTTATGCACCACTTCACCGTCCCCGTTAATAAAAAGATAAGTAGGATAAGCGCGGATGTTGTATTGCTTGCGCAGCGCAACGCCTTCGCCTTTCTCCATGTCGATATAAGCATTGATAAAATTGCAATTGAACACCTGCCCTACTTCCGGCACGCTGAAGACATTTTTTGTCATCCATTTGCAGGGGCCGCACCATACGGCGTAGGCATCCATGAAGATGAGCTTGTTCTGCTGCTTTGCCTCGGCCAGCATGGCTTTCCAGGTCCAGCTGCTGTCTTTGAACGTTATCTGGCTTTTTGCCGGGAAGGCAGCCGCCAGCAGCAGGCAAAGTATGATCGTGTATGCTTTCATGTTATTTTTTGTTTTGTTGTGCCTGTTTGCCTACGGCGATAAATTCCGGCGCTTCCTTAAAGCCGCCGTTGCGGTGAACGACCTTTCCATCGCCGTCGATATACAGGAAATCAGGGTAGGCCATGATCTTGTATTTCTTCACCAGCGCGGGGCCATCGCCTTTTTCCATATCCATCGTTACATTGATGAAATGCTCGTTGTAATAATCCGCTACTTCGTTCAGCGTGAATACGTTCTTCGCCATCATGATGCAGGGCCGGCACCAGGTGGTGTAAGCATCCAGGAAGATGAGCTTGTTCTCCTTCTTCGCTTTTGCCAGCACTTCCTTCCAGGAACCCTTCGTAAACGTGATGGAACGGGTATTGCGGCTGCGCATTTCCGCTTCGGCCAGGGCTTTCCGCGCCTTGCTCATCAGCTGGGAATTATCCTTTACCACGAGGCCCGCGCCTACAAAATCGATCTGGGTGGTATCCCTGTCAAAGAACACATATACCGGGTACATGAGCATGGCGAGATGCGGGGCGAACTTCTTTCCTTCTTCGGAATTCATGTTCACGCGGATGTTGATGCAATTTTTGTTGAAGAAGTCCGCTACGGAATCCTGCGTAAATACTTTTGATTCCACTTCTTTTGTCACCGGCATGATGTTCATACCCCTGACGTCCACGAATACCAGCTTCCCGGTTGCCCGGGCTTTCGCCACGGCGGCGTCAAAAGTGATGTCTTCAAACTGCACGGACTGCTGCGCATAGGTTACCGAACAACAAAACGTGAAAATAGCTGCTGCCGCCAATTTTACAATTCTTCTGATTGCGTACATATAATGTGGTTTTTAATTTTGATAGCCTGTATTCTGTTCGATCAGCCGGTTGGAAATATCTATTTCCGATTGCGGCACCGGCAGCACTTTCCTGTTTTCTTCCAGGTCCGGCGACCGCAGCGGGCGGCCGGTGCGGATCAGGTCGTACCGGTAATGCCCTTCAAAAGCCAGCTCCCACCTGCGTTGCTGCAGCACCGCGTTCACCAGCGCCTGGGCATCGGCAAAGTCGCCGACGGTGTAAGGTGTTGCATCGGGCAACGAGCGGGTGCGCACATCGTTCAGCCACTTTACCGCCTCCTGCGTTACGCCTTCCGTTTCCGCAATGGCCTCTGCGGCAGTGAGCATCACCTCGGCCAGCCGGATCACCGGCACATTGTCCCGGCCGTTCTGGTTATTGAACTTGAAGGTGGTCATCTCGTTGAAGTGGTCCGGGTTATACACCTGGTCGCCTTTGAACATCAGCTCGCTCACACGCTTGTCTCCCGCTTCGAAAGACTGGATAAAGCTGCTGTTGATCCAGAACGATCTTTTGAAATAATACCCGTTGCCGAGATTGTTATTCATGTTGGTGGAAGAGCTGGTCATTTGGCTGACAGGGAAAGCCAGCACGTATTCCTTCGTGAGCGTTTGCGCGGTGCCGTTGGGATTGGCAGGAAAAAGACCGGCAAGCGGGGATGTCAGCTCATAAACGGCCGGTACTTTGGTCAACATCTCCCTTGCCGCAGCCGCCGCTTCTTCCATCTTGCCCATGTAGAGATATGCCCTTGCCAGTAAGGCGCGTGCGCTTCCTTTGGTGGCGCGGGAACGTGTGCGGAGGTCGCTGGACTGGTTGTCTTTGAGAAAAGGAATGCTTTCCTCGAGGTCTTTGACGATCTGCGCGTATACTTCGGCATTGGTGGAACGGGCGATCACTTCGCCCGTATTATACCCTTTGAACGGCGTAAGCTGCAACGGCAACCCTCTTCCTTCCATCTGCCCGCTCAGCGCGCCGTCGCCAAAGAATTTCAGCAGGTCCAGGTAAGCGTAGGCGCGTATGAAACGCGCTTCCGCCACCAGCGGGTCCTGCACTTCCTTCGGGTACGCGGCGTACGCCGGGATATTGGCGATGGCGTTGTTGGCAAGGTTAACGGTTTTAAAGTACGCCGTCCACAAGTCCGCGATCACCGCATCGTCCGGCGTGCTTTCGCCGTTGGCGTACGTATCGTAATAGGTGCTATGAAGGAGATTATCCGTCGTAAAATCGCCGTATACGTAAGCGATATTGCCGGTCACCGCATCAAGCAGGTTGAAGTAAATTTCCGCCAGCGCCTGGTCGGTGCCGGCTTCCGTTTTGAATACTTCCCGGTCGGTCAGCGTTTTTTCGGGCGCAAGGTCCAGCTGCCGGTTACAACCGATAAAACAGATCACCGATATAAAAAACAACTTTCTCATAATCCTACGTTGATTCCGAATTGATACGTTTTAGTTTGCGGCATGGTCAGCTCGTCGTAACCCGACTGCAGCGCGGAAGATCCGAAGGCATTGACTTCGGGGTCCAGGCCGGAATAGCCGGTGAGCGTGAACAGGTTGGTGCCGGCGGCGAACAATTGCAGGGAGCGCAGGAACTTCAGCTTCTCCGGGCGGATCGTATAGGCCAGGCGCAGGGTGCGCAGGCGGAGATACGAAGCGTCTTCGAGGAAGCGGCTGTTGGTCCTGCTGGTCGTGTAATCGCGGAGGCCGGCGGCGCTGCCGGGCGAAGTGGTCACGGAAGTATTGACCAGTTTCGGGATATCCGTTTCATGCCCTGGCACCAGCCAGTAGTTCAGGATCTCCGTGCCGAGATTAAAGGCGTCTTCCGTTACATACGTGAGCAGCGAAGCCCTGGAGCCGTTGATCATCTTGTTGCCTACAGAGAAGGAGAAAAATGCGTCCAGCTCCCAGTTACGCCAGCCAAGCGTATGCCCCATACCGCCGTAAAAATCGGGCAGGCTGCTGCCGTAAGAACGCCTGAAATCATTGACGTCGTCCACCACGGCAAACAGCGATGCGGGCGGCGTAAAGCTGACGCCGCCTTTGTTGTCGCTCCATTGCGGGTTGCCGGACATGGGATCTACCCCGCGCCAGTCGTACAGGTAGAACTGCGCTGCGGGCTCCCCGGCTTTCATGAATTTCCAGGCGTCGTTGGCGAGGCCCACTTCCTTGCCGCTGAAGTTCAGGCGGAGTATTTTGTTCGTGTTGCGGGAGATGTTGAAGTTGACAGACCAGGACAGATTCTTCCGGCGGACGATATCGGCTTTTACGGCCAGCTCCAGGCCGGCGTTCACCATATCCCCGATGTTTTGCGGCTGCGATACCCAGCCCTGGTATAGCGGAATGGCGGAGGAGAGGATCATATCCCTGATGCGGCGGTGATAATAATCGAGGGTGACGTCGATGCGGTTGTCCCACAACGTGGCGTCCAGGCCGACGTCTATGGACCGGGTGCGCTCCCATTTCAGGTTGGGATTGTCCGGCTGCACGGTTTCCAGGATGGGCGTTCCCGCATAGCTGAGATTATCGTCGTTCAGCTGGTATTGCCCCTGGCTCCCGTAATAGGAAGTAGAGTTGTTGTTGCCCGTAAAACCGATGCTGCCGCGCAGCTTCAGATCATCCAGCCATTTCTTTTCCTTCAGGAACGGTTCCTCTGAAAGGCGCCACCCGGCGGAGAAAGAGGGAAAGCCCACATACCGGCGGTTGCGCGAAAAACGCGACGAACCGTCCAGCCGGTAGGTAACGCCGGCCAGGTACTTGCTCCGGTATTCGTAATTGAGCCTTCCGAAGAACGAGCTGAGCGCCCACTCTCTTGTAAGCGCCGCCTTTACATATTTGTTGTTGGCCGCGGCGATGCTTTTGATCGCATCGTTAAAAAAGCCGTAGCCGCCGAGCGACATCACGGATTCCGTAGAATGTTCGAAGCTCTGGCCCGCCACTGCGTTGATGTAGTGATCGCCGGTGGTTTTCAGCACGCTGATGGTGTTGTTGGTGACGATCTTCCTGTTTTGCGAAACGGAGCTGATGGCATCGTCGCCGTACCCGCTCGGCCGTTTTACCCTCCGCGTATAGGCGTCGCCGTTGCTGAGCTGCGTACCGAATTCCGAACGCAGCGTCAGCCACTGAAAGGGTTTCAGCTCCAGGAAGATATTGCCCAGCCCCTCCGATGTTCTCAGCCGGTTGGTATTGAGCCGCGCATCGGCGACGGGGTTCACGTCCAGGCTGCCGAAGGGATTGGTGCCCCTCCCGTAATTATAGCTGCCGTCTGCATTGAACACCGGCAGGTTGGGCGCTTTCTGCAAAGCCGCGCGGTAGATCTGCATGGCGTTCATGGAAGAATTGTCCACATAGCTCATGGACATGCTGATGCCGGCCAGGAAGATCTTCGAAGGCCGGTAATTGAGGTTCACGCGGCCGCTGTACCGTTTGTAATCGTTATTGATCACATAGGAAGGCTGGCTGGTGTAGGAGCCGCTGATATAATACTGCGCTTTCTCGCCGCCGGCAGACAGCGATGCGTCTACCTGCTGCGATATGGCCGTTCGCGTGATCTCATCCACCCAGTCCGTATTGCTTTGCTCATTGAACGTATAGTTCTGCCCCAGCTCGTGGTAGTATTGGGTATACACGTCATTATACTGCGCGCCGTTCAGCAGCTTGTATTTGCCGATGGGCTGCACCGTACCGGTGATCATCCGCACGTTGAAGGATTCCGCGCCTTTTTTGCCTCTTTTGGTGGTAACGAGGATCACCCCGGCGGAGGCCCTGGAGCCGTAAATGGCGGTAGCATAGGCATCTTTCAGTATTTCGATGGATTCGATGTCTGCAGGGTTGAGCGCGGACAGCGGGTTGTTCTCGAAATCCTGCGGGGGCGTATAGTTATCCGCCACGGACGTTCCGCCGCCTATACCGATCGCCGCCGTGGTGGAGCTATTGAAATTGCGGTTGTTCAGGTCTTTGCCCGAACCGTATACCGGGATACCGTCGATCACGATGAGCGGTTGGTTACCATCCGGGTTGAGCGAGCTCAAACCCCGGATGGTGATGGCGGTGGCTGACCCCGGCACGCCGGAGCTGGACATGATATTCACCCCTGCCGCTTTGCCGATGATGGCATTGTCGAAAGACAAGGCGGGGGATTTGGACAGCTCTTTTGCGTCGATGGAAGCGATGGAGCCGGTGATGTTACGTTTGCGTTCGTTGCCGTAGCCGATGATCATCACCTCGTTGATGGTGCGCTGATCTACCGGCAGGGCCAGCGTGAGCAGGGAAGTTTTGCAGGCGGATTCCAGCTTGTGGAAACCTACCGCCGACAGCACGAGCGTATCCGAAGATTTTGCCAGTATCTGGAATTTCCCGTTCTCGTCCGTGATGGTGCCCCTTGAAGCGCCTTTGATCTTGACGGTGGCAAACGGTACCACGGTGCCGTCTTTGGCGGACTTCACGGTGCCGTCGATCTTCCGCATCGTCGTATCACTTTGTGCATGGAGCACCTGGCTTCCACCGAGGAAAAGCAGGGCCAGCACCAATGTATTTCGCATGTTTCCGTGTTTTAGTTAAGACCGCCCTTCCATATTTCGGCAACGTTGGTGTATTGCGTACCGTCTTTGGCACGGCCGCCAAACATCCAGATCACGTTGTCGTTCACAAAAGCGCTGAAATATGCGCGGGCCGGGAAATTGCCGGGTACCGCACGCACATCCCCCGCTTCTATCTTCGTCCAGTTCACGCCGTCGTCTTCAGATACCCAGAGGTCGGCCTGCGTACCTTCCGCGGTCTCGCCGCCAATGAGCAGCATCTGGTCGTTATGCACGATCACCTTGTGCCCCTGGCGTGCGGTGAATGCCGTAGTGGTGGTCACTTCCGTCCAGGTAATCCCGTCGGCGCTCGTCCATACGTCGTTCAGGTAATTCCTGCCGTTGTCGATCCCGCCAACGAGCCATATCTTGTCTTTATACACGAACACGGAAGGATTGCAGCGGGGAATGAACTGGGCGGCATCTGTTACTTTCGTCCAGGTAGTGCCGTCCGTGGTATTCCAAACGTCATTATAAGCCGTACCGTTCGAGTTGGTATTGCCGAATGCAGGATAGCCGCTGCCGCCGATCACCCAGAGCTTCCCGTTGAACACTACTGCGTTGATGCGTTCCCGTATGCTCCAGCGGTCTGTCGCAACCGCCGGTTCGGTCACCGTCCAGGTAAGCCCGTCCGATGAGCTCCACACTTTATTGGTCACTTTACTGAAATCAAATCCGCTGGGGGCAATGTGCCCGCCCAGTATCCACATCTTGTTGTTAAAGCCGGTCACCAGCGCGCCGTGCTCCGCCTTCGGGATGGAATCACCGTTGTTGTCCGCTGCTTTCAGGCGCGTCCAGGCAACGCCGTCAGTTGATTGAAAAACGCCGAAGGAAAAGGAACCGAAAGAGCCCATCGTGGAAGCGACCGCATAATATTTGCCGTCGAAGAACCCTGCCTTCACGTCATGGAAAGCGCCAAAGCCCGCGTCCCCGGCTTTCTGCCAGGATACGGTCTTGGGATCAAGCTTCGCCACGTTCACCTGCACGGTGTACTGGCGTGAAGTGACGCCGTCTTCCGCGGTTACGGTATACACTACGGGGCTCGTGTAGTCGTTTACGGTAACACCGGATTGCTGAGCGGTGGCGCCTACTTTTACGGTAGCGCCGGCAACGGCGGAAAAGCTGGCCGTGAGCGCGGACACGTCCGTCTCAAACGCAAGGCTGTCTTCATTGAAGATCTTCATCGCCGACTGGTCTACCGTAAATTCAACGCCCGTTGAAGGGATGCTGAATGCAGTGATCCCAGCGAGGTTGCTGCGTTTGTCCTCTTTCTTGCAGGAGGCGAAAAGGAACAGGCCCAGCGTCAGCGCGCCGGCCAGATAATGGTTGATTGTAATTTTGTAGAAGCGCATAGTATTTGGTTGAATTATTGGCAATAAGATCCCGCGCAGCAACCTGCTGCGTTTTAATCAATCAATCTGCGGTCCATAAACTGCGCTTTGCAGTCCCACGTATGTGGGCAAGGAATAGTTACTTTTTGATCAGGTATATTACATCGCTGTATATCCTGCACTCAAGATGCATTGTGTTGCAGATGGCAGTTAATACCTCCTGCAGGCTTGCATTTTTAAATTCGCCGGTATAGTGTTCGTCTGCTTCCAGCGGTACGGTGAAGATCACCCTCAGGCCGTACCGGCGCTCCAGCTTGTCCGTGATCTCTTTTTCGCCGGCCTGGTTAAAGACCAGCTTGCCGTCTTTCCAGTTGGAAATCTCATCGTCTATATGCAGGCTGACATCGGTGCTGCCATTGTTCTTGTTGAAGGTCATCTGCTCGTTTTCCCTGACCACTACCGGTTTCCGGAGTTGTACCAGCGGATGCGGATCGCCGTCCTTCATTTCCTGTATGACAGATGCCGCCGAATCTTTTTTCTTTATAGGCCGGATCTTCAGCATCGGCCAGACTTCCCGGTTGCGGTCGATCTCCGCTTTGCCTTTCTCTACGGACACGGTAACAACGCTGTCCGAGGGGAAGGCCGAGACATTGATCTGTCCGCCTTTCGCCCTTGCCACGATCTCTTTCGTTTTGATCACGAGCGCGCGGGAAGTATCCTTCATCTTGAAATAAGCCTCCCCTTTCAGGTATACGACCGGGTGCAGGGTGACTTCCGAAGGGAACATCAGCTCCGATTCCGCATTCAGGTATACTTCGGAACCATCGCTCAGCAATAGCTGCGCACGTTGTCCCTTTCCTGTCTGCGCGCTGCTGAGCACCCATTTGCCGGCAGTTTGCATGGAGCGTTTTTTCATGTAATTGCCCATCCACACGCCTGCCGCAAAAAACACAAGGCTGGCCGCCGCCGCGTATGCCCATATGCGCCTGCTCTTTCGCAGGGCCACTATTTTGCCGTCCTGTTTCTCCGCCGCCAGCGCCTCGCCGAACATATCTTCAAAGGCCGGCACCGGCGCCGTTTCCCTTCTTTCCTCTTTCCAATATGATTCTATCCAAGCCAGTATTTCCGGTCGTTTGGAAGTATCGGCCAGCCAGGAATTTACCTTTTGCATTTCTTCAGACGAAGCGGTGTTTTCGAAATACCGCTTTAAGAGGTCCTTTTCCACGGATGCTGTTTTAAAATTTTCTGCCGGTAC
>JBQCFV010000251.1:0-4221 GCA_051958695.1 Chitinophaga sp.
TTTTCCTGGAAGATCGTGAAGAACAACAAAAAGCTGCTCGCCCAAAAAGAATTGCTGCATGAGGAAGAATTGCGTTCCATCCACCAGCAGCAACGGCTGCAGCAATACGATGCCATGCTGCAGGGCCAGGAAGCGGAGCGCAACCGGCTGGCGCGCGACCTGCACGACGGGCTCGGTGGCCTGCTCGCGGGCGTGAAGCTGAAACTGTCTTCCATAGCCGCCAAAACCGGCGGGGATATCGCAAAAGGCAACGGGCAGGCGGAAGAAGTGATCCGCCAGCTGGATTATTCGCTCGACGAGCTTCGCCGCATCGCGCACGACATGATGCCCGAATCGCTCCGCTATGGCAGGCTTGCGCCCGCGCTGTACGATCTCTGCCGCTACATGAGCACGCCGCAGACGCAGGTGAAGTTCCAGGCCCTCGGGCTCAAAGACAACTACAGCGGACAGCTGCGCATCACGGTATACCGCATCGTGCAGGAGCTGCTCGCAAACGCGTTAAAACATGCGGAGGCGAACGAGGTGATCCTGCAGCTCAGCGAAATGGACAAATGGCTTTTTATCACCGCCGAAGATAACGGCAAGGGAATGGAAACCGTCGGAGCCCTCCCTTCAAAAGGCCTTGGCCTTAACAATATCAGGAACCGGGTAACCCTGCTGAACGGTCATATCGACATGCAGGCACAACCCGGAGAAGGCACTACCATCAACATTCAGATACCCTTATAAATGGAAAAGCAGCCCATCAAAGTGATTATCGTAGACGATCATCCCGTCGTATTGCAGGGCTTTGAATACATGCTGCAGGATGTGGAAGGCATACAGCTCGCCGGCAAGTTCGACGATGCCAAAACAATGCTCGGCTACCTGCGGAACAACCCCGTACATATCGTTCTGCTCGACATCAACCTGCCCGGCGTTCACGGCATCGACGCCTGCGCCGCGGTCAAAAAAACAGCTCCCGGCACCCATGTGATCGCCATCAGCAATATCAACGAATACAGCATCATCCGCCGCATGCTCGACAGCGGGGCAAGCGGCTACCTGCTAAAAAACGCGTCCGCCGGAGAAGTGATCACCGCGATCCGAAAAGCCATGGCGGGCGAGCAGGCGCTGAGCGAGAGCGTACAGTCCATCCTGCAGGGCCATGAGTCGGGCGACCTGCCGGTTATTACCCGGAGGGAAAAAGAAGTGCTGGGTTTGCTGGCGGAAGGGCTCAGCTCCGTCGAGATCGGCGAGAAGATCTTTATCAGTCCCCTTACGGTAGAAAGCCACCGGCGCAATCTCCTGCAGAAATTCAAAGTGACGAATGTGGCCGCGCTGGTGTATAAGGCTACGGAGATGAAATATATCTGACGACGATCTTAAATGTTCTGCTGATTTCCGGCCTTTTCACCGCGTTCCTGGTTATCGATGCGGAACGAAACCTTGCAGATCAGCCCGTAAGTGGTGATCTTCCCGTCTTTTACATGCGCCTTGATGTCTTTCACGAACACGGAATCGATGTTATGAATAGTTTTTGAAACTTCCGTGACCGCATTCTGCAGTGCATCTTCAATGCTCTTTTCGGAGGAGGCGATGATCTCAATTACTTTTACAACAGGCATAACTCGTATATTTTAAAGTGAAAGATCCGGATCAAAGAATGCTGTCACCAAATAACACGCCGGCCCGGCGATTGTTTACCAGGTTTTAGCATATGAGGCGGTTATGGGTGGAATTTTTTTTAGAAGCACGGCCGGTTGGGGATTTGGAAGGACCGATTGTCCCCCCGTCAATGGCTATCCGCACGGGGAAATTTTGCCGGAAAAGGAACTGCAAACAGGGTGGTTTTTAATTTTTCTTTCCCGTTAAATCTTCAATGGTATTGAGTTTCATAAGTTTAAAGCCCTTCCTTCGAAAAATAATTTTTTTTTAATCGACCGGATTTATACTTTTGCGCCGGAGGAATGGCAGAGCGGTCGATTGCGGCAGTCTTGAAAACTGTTGACTGTAACAGGTCCGGGGGTTCGAATCCCTCTTCCTCCGCTCACTTTTGAATGTCTCGCAGCTTGCGGGACATTGGTGTTTTTAGACGCTTTGCAAACATGATTTGACCCCTAATCCCACAAAAAAACCGGCAAACCGCGTTTCCGCTAAGCCTGCCGGTACAACCTGATGTTCATGAAGAAAGATAACCAGTGACAGATGACAGTTGCTCTTTTGCATTCTTCGTTAAACCTGTCTGTTGATCCGAAAATTAACAACTATCATCTGCCGCCGGTATCCTTCCGGAGTTTATTGATAACCGCCGCCGAGTGAGCGGTAAAGGTCCACCATGGCGGTGAGGCGCTGCCGCCTTACGTCTGCCTGCGTGAGCTCGGCCTGCAGACTGCTGCCCTGGGCGTTGATCACTTCAAGGTAATTGGCCAGACCGCTGCGGAACAGCAGGCGGGCATTGCTCACGGCCTGCTGCGTGGTTTGCAGCCTTTCGCGGGCGATGGTCTGCTGGTCTTCCAGCTTGTCCAGCTGTATCAGCGCGTTGGATACTTCCTGTACGGCTACCGTCACGCTCTGGCGGAAAAGGATCACCGCCTGGTCGCGTTCTACCCTGGCCACTTCCAGGTTCGTTTTTAAACGCCGCTGCTGGAATATGGGCTGGGCGATATTGCCGGCCACGGTGCCGAACAGGGAGTTGGGCATGGAAAACCATTTGCCGATCTCGTAAGCGTTCAGGCCGCCGTTGGCCGTGAGGCTGAGCGCGGGGTACATGGCGCCCTGCGCGGCGCCCACATTGGCGTTGGCGGCTTTCAGACCCAGCTCGGAGGCTTTTACGTCCGGGCGGTTGGCAATCACTTTGGCGGGAATGCCGGTTTGCAGGTTGTCCCAAATGGGATATTCTTCCAGCGTGCCGCCGCGTGCGACGTCGCCGGGCATCTGCCCCATCAGGATGCGGATGGCATTTTCCTGGATGGCGGCCGCCTGCTCCAGCTGCGGCACCAGCAGCTCAGCGTTCTGCTGCTGCGCTACAGCCTGCTGCACGGCCAGCTCGGTGACATCGCCGGCGGTCTTCTGCATTTTGATCATCTGTACGATGGTATCGCTCAAGGCTACGTTCTTGCGGGCTATCTCGAGCTGCTCGTCCAGCATCAGCAGGTTGAAGTAGCTGTTCGCCACGTTGGCGATGATGCCGGTCTGCACGGCCTTGGCGGCCTCGAAGCTTTGCAGGTAGGTAGCCAGCGCAGACTCCTTCTGCCTGCGGATCTTGCCCCATATATCGATCTCCCAGCTGATGCCCACACCGAGGTTAAAATCCTCGATGTGGTTGGTCTTCAGAAATTCGTTCAGGCTGAGGCCGTTGAGGCTGTTCTTCGACGGTATCGTGGTATTGCCGGTGGCATTGGCCGTGATGGACGGCAGCAGCTGCGCTTTGGCCTGTTTTACATAGCTGGACGCCGCGTCGATGCGTTTGAGCGCTACCTGCAGGTCGAAGTTGTTCTTCAACGCTTCGGTGATCAGGCGCTGCAGCGCCGGGTCGGGGAAGAACTGCCGCCATTGCGCGTTGGCGATGGAGCTGTCCGTCGTGGGCGGGGTGCTGCCGAATTGCGCCGGCAGCGGCACTTCCGGCCGCTGGAAGTCTTTGCCGACCTTGCACGCGGCAAACGTGGCAGCGGTGAGTATAGCGATTAGATATTTTGAATATTGCGTCATGGTCCTTGATTTTAACTTATATAGTTGCTTCTTCCAGCTCTTCTTCCATTTCTTCTTCATAAACCCTCAAACCGGGACGGCCGGTTATTTTTTCCTGCAGGAACTGGAATATCACATACAGCACGGGAATAATAAATACGCCTAGTATTACGCCGGTCAGCATGCCGCCGATGGCGCTGTAGCCGATGGAATGGTTGCCGACGGCCGATCCTTTCTGCACGAATACCAGGGGTATCAGCCCAACGATAAAGGCGAAGGAGGTCATCAGGATGGGACGCAGCCTGGCCCTTGCCCCGGCCAGCGCCGATTCGAGCAGGCCCATGCCGTTGCGCCGCCGCTGAACGGCAAATTCCACGATCAGGATGGCGTTCTTCGCAAGCAGACCTATCAGCATGATCATACCGATCTGTACATAGATGTTATTGTCGAGACCTGCAAAACCGATGAAGGCGAATACGCCCAGGATACCCGTCGGGATGGTGAGGATCACTGCGAGCGGCAATACATAACTTTCGTATTGGGCCGCCAGCA
>JBQCFV010000252.1:0-3841 GCA_051958695.1 Chitinophaga sp.
TAATGCGTGGCGAACAGCGTTTTGGGCTGGTTCGTGGTCATATCGTGCAGGTATTCCACGATGCTCCAGGCGATGGAGATACCGTCGTAGGTGCTGGTGCCGCGGCCGATCTCGTCGAGGATAATGAGGCTGCGCGGCGTGATGTTGTTGATGATGCTGGCGGTCTCGTTCATTTCCACCATAAAGGTGCTTTCGCCGCCGCTGAGGTTGTCTGAAGCGCCCACGCGGGTGAATATCTTGTCCGTAAGCCCGATCTCCGCGGAAGCGGCGGGCACAAAGCTGCCGATGTGCGCCATCAGCGTAATGAGCGCCGTTTGGCGCAGCAGCGCGGATTTACCGCTCATGTTCGGCCCGGTGAGAATGATCACCTGCTGTTCGTCGCGGTTGAGCAGCAGATCGTTGGTCACATAACTTTCGCCGGTGGGCAGGCCCTGTTCTATTACGGGGTGCCGGCCTTCTTTGATGTCGATGGTATGCGAATCGTTCACGTCGGGGCGGCGGTATTTGAACTGTACGGCGTTGTGCGCGAAGCAGAGCAGGCAGTCCAGCCGCGCCAGCGCCTGCGCGTCGCGCTGAATGGGCACGATGTATTCCTGCAGGGCGAGCAGCAGCGCATCGTACAGCTGCAGTTCCAGCGCCAGTATCTTTTCTTCCGCGCCGGTGATCTTTTCCTCGTATTCTTTCAGCTCGGGCGTGATGTAACGTTCGGCGTTGGCCAGCGTTTGTTTGCGTATCCAGCTGGCGGGTACTTTATTTTTATGCGTGTTGGTCACTTCCAGATAATAACCGAACACGTTATTGAACGCCACTTTCAGCGAGGGGATGCCGGTGGCTTCCGATTCCTGCTGCTGGATGCGCAGTAAATATTCTTTGCCCGAGGTGGCGATGGCGCGCAGATCGTCGAGCGCGGCGTCGGTGCCTTCGCGGATCACGCCGCCTTTGTTGGCGAGCACGGGCGGGTTGTCTGCGATCTCGTTCAGGATGCGGTCGAGGATGGGCCGGCAGGGATCAAGTTGCTCCCGCAATTGGGTGAGCAGCGTGTTGTCGGTGGCCGCGAGGGTATTGGCGATCTCTTCCACCTGCTGCAGTGCTTTGGCAAGCTGCATCACTTCGCGCGGGTTGATCTTTTTTAAAGGGATCTTCGATACGAGCCTTTCGAGGTCGCCCACTATTTTGAGATGCGTTTGCAGCAGCCGCGTACTGTCCGCTTCGCGGATGAGCGTTTCTACCGCATCCAGCCTTTCATTGATCTTCCCGATGTCGCGCAGCGGGAAAATGATCCAGCGTTTCAGCAGGCGCGCGCCCATGGGGGTCAGCGTGTTGTCCAGCGTGCCGATCAGCGACCTTCCCTGCTCTACCGTGCTTTGCAGCAGCTCGAGGTTGCGGATGGTGAAACGGTCCATCCAGAGAAATTCGTCCTGGTCCACCCGCGTGATGGCGGTGATATGCTGCAGGTTGGGGTGCTCGGTATCTTTCAGGTAATGCATGGTGGCGCCCGCCGCGATAATAGCGTCCTGCAGGTCTTCCACGCCGAAACCTTTCAGCGAATGCGTTTCAAAATGTTTGTGGAGTATCTCCCGCGCGTACGCGTTGGTAAATATCCATTCCTCGAGGGTATAGGTATAAAACCGGCTGCCGAAGGTTTGCCGGAAATGTTTCTGCTGCTGCTTGGCGAACACGACTTCCTGCGGGCGGAAGCTTTGCAGGAGCTTGTCCACATACTCAAGCGTGCCCTGCGCTACAAAAAATTCGCCGGTGGAAATATCAAGGAAAGCCACGCCCGCCTGGTCGTTCTGCCCGAAATGCACGGCGGCCAGGAAGTTGTTGTTGCTGTTATCGAGCAGTTTGTCGTTCACGGCTACGCCGGGCGTCACCATTTCGGTCACGCCGCGTTTTACGATGCCTTTCACCATTTTCGGGTCTTCCAGCTGGTCGCAGATGGCTACGCGATGACCGGCTTTTACGAGCTTGTGCAGGTAGCTGTCCAGCGAATGATGCGGGAAGCCTGCGAGGTCTACGTAGGAAGCGCTGCCGTTGGCCCTTTTGGTGAGCACGATGCCGAGCACCCTGGAGGCGATCACTGCGTCGGCGTTGAAGGTTTCGTAAAAATCCCCGACCCTGAAAAGCAGCACCGCGTCCGGGTAGCGGGCTTTGATGGCGTTGTGCTGCTGCATCAGGGGCGTTTCTTCCGATTTATTTTTAGCCATGCGGCAAATATAAGAAGCTGCGGGCATTAACCTATAGTCAACTATCTTTGCAGGCATGCGGAAGTTAAACATGCAGGAACTGGGCCGTAAAACGGTGGAAGAATTTAAGGCGGCGGACAAAACGCCGCTGGTGCTGGTGCTCGACAATGTGCGCAGCATGCATAACGTAGGCTCGGTGTTCAGAACGGCGGACGCCTTCCTGCTGCAGGGCATCGCGCTCTGCGGCTATACGCCCGTTCCGCCTCACCGCGATATTCAAAAAACGGCGCTGGGCGCCACGGAAACGGTGGAATGGCAATATTTTCCCACCACGGTGGAAGCGGTACAGAACTTGAAAGCGCAGGGCTACGCGGTGATGGCCATCGAGCAGGCGGCGCAAAGCGTGATGCTGGACTCGTTCCAACCGGGAAATCAGCCGCTGGCGCTGGTGTTCGGCAACGAAGTGAGCGGCGTGGACGCGGCGGTGATGGCGCTGGCGGACGGATGCATCGAAATACCGCAGCTGGGCATGAAACATTCCCTCAATATTTCCGTCAGCACCGGCATCGTAGTGTGGGACCTGTTTTGTAAACTGAAACCCGTAATTTAGCGCCCATGTCCTCAACTGTTAAAAATTATCTTTCATTAGTAAAGTTCAGCCATACCATTTTCGCCATGCCGTTTGCCATGACGGGCTTCGTGATGGCCGTCAGCTGGGCGGGCTATTCCTTCAGCTGGACGCTGCTGCTGCTCGTGGTGCTTTGCATGGTGTTCGCCCGCAGCGCGGCTATGGCATTCAACCGCTGGCTGGACGCTGAATTTGATAAAAAGAACCCGCGTACCGCGAAAAGAGAGATCCCCGCGGGCGTTATTTCTTCCTCCAACGCGCTCTGGTTCGTAATCGGCAACGTAGTGCTGTTCATGGCCACCACCTGGTTCATCAACCTGGTCTGTTTTTGCCTTTCGCCCGTTGCCATGCTGGTAGTGCTGGGCTACAGCTATACCAAACGTTTCACGCCTTTATGCCACCTGGTATTGGGCGTGGGCCTCAGCCTCGCGCCGATCGGCGCTTTCCTGGCGGTTGCCGGGCATTTCAGCCTGCTGCCGGTATTGCTGAGCGTGATGGTGCTCTGCTGGGTGTCCGGCTTTGATATCATTTACGCTTTGCAGGACGAGGAATTTGACCGCTCCCAGCAATTGCATTCCATTCCCGCCTGGCTCGGGAAAACGGGCGGGCTGCGTTTTTCGGAGGCCCTGCATGTAGTGGCGGCCGCGCTGGCCCTTACCAGCGGGCTGATGGGGCATTTCAGCTGGCTGTACTGGATCGGCGCCGGCGTGTTCGTGCTGATGCTGTTCACGCAGCACCGGCTGGTGAAACCGCACGACCTTTCCCGCGTGAACATCGCGTTCATGACCACCAACGGTGTGGCCAGCGTGGTGTACGCCGTATTCGCCATCGCCGACATGCTGATCTTCAAACCCTGACCCCATGCCCAGGATACTTGCCATCGATTACGGGAAAAAACGCACGGGGCTGGCCGTTACCGATCCGCTGAAGATCATCGCCAGCGGGCTCGGCACCATTCCTTCGCACGACCTCATCCCTTATCTTAAAAAATATTTCGCGGCGGAACCGGTGGAGCTCGTGCTGATAG
>JBQCFV010000253.1:0-4917 GCA_051958695.1 Chitinophaga sp.
ATACGGCATCGGCTTCTGGAAACCCGGCGCCGGCATCATTCACCAGGTAGTGCTGGAAAACTACGCGTTCCCCGGCGGCCTGATGATCGGTACCGACTCCCATACCCCCAACGCGGGCGGTCTTGGCATGCTCGCCATCGGCGTAGGCGGCGCAGACGCCGTGGACGTAATGGCCGGCCTGGCATGGGAGCTGAAAATGCCCAAGCTGATCGGCGTAAAACTTACCGGCAAACTCAGCGGCTGGGCGTCTCCCAAAGACGTGATCCTCCGCGTAGCCGGCATCCTCACCGTAAAAGGCGGCACGGGCTGCATCGTGGAATACTTCGGCGAAGGCGCGGACAGCCTGAGCGCTACCGGTAAAGGCACCATTTGCAACATGGGCGCAGAGATCGGCGCCACCTGCTCCGTATTCGCTTACGATACCAAAATGAGCGATTACCTGAAGATCACCAGCCGCGCCGAAGTGGCCGAGCTGGCAGACGGCGTTCGCGAACACCTCCGCCCCGACGAGGCCGTATACGCCGATCCTTCCAAATACTACGACCAGGTGATCGAGATCAATCTCGACGAGCTGGAACCTTATGTGAACGGGCCTTTCACGCCGGACCTGGCATGGCCTATCTCCAAATTCGCGCAGGCGGTGAAGGAAAACAACTGGCCTGAAAAGCTGGAAGTAGCCCTGATCGGCTCCTGCACCAACTCCTCTTACGAAGACATCAGCCGTTCCGCCTCACTGGCAAAACAGGCCATCGATAAAAACCTGAAAGTACAGTCCGAGTTCACCATCACTCCCGGCTCCGAGCTGGTGCGTTACACCATCGAAAGAGACGGCCTGCTGAACACGTTCGACCAGATCGGCGGCGTAGTGCACGCCAACGCCTGCGGTCCCTGCATCGGCCAGTGGGCGCGCCACATCGACGATCCGAACCGCAAAAACTCCATCATCACCTCTTTCAACCGCAACTTCGCCAAACGTAACGACGGCCTCGCCTCTACCCACGCGTTCGTTGCTTCCCCCGAGATCGTGACCGCGCTGGCCATCGCAGGCAGCCTTTCCTTCAACCCCCTCACCGATACCCTGAAAAATAAGGACGGTAAGGACGTGAAGCTCGACGAGCCCACCGGCTTTGAGCTTCCTCCCAAAGGCTTCGACGTAAAAGACGCCGGCTACCAGGCGCCCGCCGAAGACGGCAGCGGCGTACAGGTGATCGTATCCCCCACCTCCGACCGCCTCCAGCTGCTGGAAGCGTTCAAAGCATGGGAAGGCACCGATCTGAAAGGTCTCAAGCTGCTTATCAAAGCAAAAGGCAAGTGCACCACCGACCACATCTCCATGGCAGGCCCCTGGCTGAAATACCGCGGCCACCTGGACAATATTTCCAACAACATGCTCATTGGCGCGGTAAACGCGTACAACGATAAAACAGATACCGTTAAGAACCAGCTGACCGGCGAATACGGCGCGGTACCCGCCACGCAGCGCGCTTACAAAGCCGCAGGCATCGGTTCCGTAGTAGTGGGCGATGAGAACTACGGCGAAGGTTCCAGCCGCGAACACGCAGCCATGGAGCCCCGTCACCTCGGCGTTCGCGCGATACTCGTGAAATCCTTCGCGCGTATCCACGAAACCAACCTGAAAAAACAGGGTATGCTGGCGCTCACGTTCAACGACAAAGACGATTACGAAAAGGTACAGGAAGACGACAGCATTGACATCCTCGGCCTCACCGAATTCATTCCCGGTAAATCGCTCAGCGTGGTGCTCAACCATAAGGACGGCACAAAAGACACCATCACCGTAAACCACACTTACAACGAACAACAGATCGAGTGGTTCAAGGCTGGCGGTGCGCTGAACGTGATCCGCGCGCAGTTTGCAGCTGCAAAGAAGAATTAAGCTGAATTAATTCGATATAACCAAAAAGCCGCTCTGATCAGAGCGGCTTTTTCGTTGATAATATCTTTTTTTACTTCCAGGTCTTTTCGCCTTTTTTCATTTTCTCCAGCGTCGCCATCAGCTCCGCGTTATTATCAGACAGCTTTACGGCTTTTTCCTGTACCGCAATGGCTTCCTCTTTTTTGCCGAGCTTGTAGAGAATGTTGGCGTAAGTGTCCATAAACATCGGCTCATCCCCTTTTTCCAGCGAGCGTTTGCTCCATTCCAGCGCCTCGGTCACGCAGTTCATGTCGGGGCAGTTTTCGAACACCGTCCATGCAAACTGGTTCAGCATCTGCGGGTCCATATCCGCGCCATATTTTTTCATATAGGCGACCACGTTAACCTGGAAGGTGCCCCAGTCTTTGGTCATCATGCTGTAACGCACTTTACCCAGGGTTACCACCTCATCGGCATATTGCGGGTACTTTTCTTTCACGCTTTTTTCGATAGCGGTCCAGTCGGCCGTTACACCGGGCCGCATTACCTTTGAATAGATCTCTTCAGCGGCAACGATCGCTTTTACCTTCGCGGCGGCTTTCCCTTTTCCAAGCACGGCGTCTACCTTTTTACCGTTTTTCAAAAAGATGGCAAAGCCTGCATCTTTACTGGAAGAAGTGAATTTATCGAGGAATCTGATATTTTCGGGAGTGGTGAGGTCTTTCTGCGTAGCAAGGTATTCCGCGGCGATCTTTGAGGCGTTTGCCTTGTCGTACACGTCCATAGCGTTCATCGCCATTACCCGCAGATCTTCCGGTTTGCTTTTACCTTCTTTGTACTTCGCCAGTTGTGTATAATACTGGGTAGCGGGGTTGAAAGCCTTTTCCGATTTTGCGATAAACTCAGCAGCTTCGCCGCCGCCTACCACCCGGTGAACGATCTTGCCGTCTGGTGAAAAATAGAGGAAAGTCGGGTAAGCGTTGATGCTGTACTCTTTTGCGATCATGGCCGCATCGGCATACCAGTTTTTAACGTGCTCATTATCACCGGCTGTTTTGTCCATCTGTACCTTTACGCTGATGAACTTTTCGTTGAAGAATTTGCCCATTTCCGCTTTGGGAAACACCTGCTCCGTCATGTATTTACAAGGGCCGCACCAGGTGGTAAAGCAGTCTACGAATACGTATTTATTTTCGGCTTTGGCTTTTGCCATCACCTGCTCCCAACTAAGCCCCTTTTCGAAATCCACGCCTTGCGCAAACGAAAATGCGGGCAGCATTAACAGCATGAATAATAATTTCTTCATTGGTTTGTGTTTTTGACTTTTAATGATCGTGTAATGGTTGAAATGCTAAGATAAATTAATAACTGATGACGGGGTTTACCGTTCATAGAATCGTCTGGAGGGTTTAAATAATACCAAAAGGCAATTTATAACAAATATTTAACCCCGCTCTGGCCTGTTATTTGCAAATTTTAGGTGGAATCATACCCGTTGTTTAACCATGCGAACAGATGAGATCAAAACATACTGGGCGCTTCTTGCCGACCGCAGCACCGCCGATCCGGATGCCTTCCGGCCCGCCATTGACAGGATCATCCGTCAATACAGCGCCAACGGCCGCCACTATCATAATCTCGAACATCTCAGCGACCTTCTTTGCTTCCAACAACAATTCGCGCCCATGATCATGGATAACGACAGCATACTCTACGCCATCTTTTTCCACGACCTGGTGCATAAGGTCACCCGCAAAGACAATGAATTGAAAAGCGCCGAAGAAGCCGCCGCCTATCTCGCATCGATCGACTACCCGGACGATAAAACGCAGAAGGTCTACCGCTTCATCATGGCTACCGCCGGTCATCAGAACCCGCTGGCAGACCCCGACCTGGATTTCCTGCTGGACTTCGACCTGCATATCCTCGGCGCGCTGCCCGAGCGGTACAGCCGCTACACGAAACAGATACGCCGGGAGTACGACATCTTTCCCGGCTTTATGTACCGCCGCGGGCGCAAAAAAGTGCTGCAGCATTTCCTGGCGCAGCCGGGCATTTACCGCACTGCGGCATTCCGTGAGAAATATGAGCTGAAAGCAAGGGAGAATCTTGAACGGGAGCTGGAATCGCTTTGATCAACGGCCGAAGATCTTAGGCAGGAGGGGTTTCTTCAAGGTAAAACGTTTCACCAGGCTCACACGGATGTTGCCCGTGCCGAAGGTCTGGTTGGTGTTGGGAACGGGCGTGGAACCGCGTGTGCCCATATCCGTGTAATGCAATCCGAAATAATATTCGCTGGAGTTATAGCCTGCGGCGAAACGTACGGTGTTGTTCAGCTGCCAGCCATAACCGTTATCACGGGGGCGGCCGTCGCTGAAGCGGAATACGGTGCGGTTGGCCCCTATACTGGCCGTAAGCGATGCCGTTATAAAAAAGTGTTTAGCGATCACAAGCGTATAAGCGTACCCGGCATTGACGGCGGCGCTCAGCTGCGATGTGCGGGTGAACGGGAGCGCATTGAAAAAACCATCCTGCAAAGCTGTTGAAGGTATCAATGAAGAATCGCCGCGCATTTCCCATACAAAGATCTCGCCGCCAGCGATGAAGGAGCCGGCGCTTTTTTTATGGTATTCGTTTTGAATGAAAGCGGCACGGTAGGAAAAACGTTTGTCGTTGAAAATATACTGCATGGTGAGACCGAGATCACGGTTGATAATGTCCGGCCGGAAAGACATGGCTTTCTGCGGAAGGCCGTTACTGAGCCGGCGGCCGGTTTCGGCGTGATAAAACCCTTCGTAATACTGACCGTAGAAATCCACTACCAGCTTTCGGAGGTAAAGATGCGCCTGGAGATCGAGGTATTTTGTTTCGCCGTATTTCTCATCATCATCGTTGATAAAAGGGAGGTTGAACGAGAAGTTAAGGCTCAGCCATTTGTAGTTGGCGCCGAAGCCCACGTTATTGCTGGCGTTGGGCCGGTATTGCACTACTTCCCCGATGTTATTGTCCCGCATGTTCCACTAGGTGTATTTGCGGGAGCC
>JBQCFV010000254.1:0-7813 GCA_051958695.1 Chitinophaga sp.
TGATATGAAGGGCCTTGATGGTAAGATACATACCCGGTAAAATTACATAAAATGATTCACGCCGCCCGCAGCTCCCGCCGGTGCAGCGTACGATAAATAATGCAATGTATAATGACGCCTATGACGAAATTGAGGACGCACCAGAAAGTCATCCAGCCGTTTTCTTTATAAAAGCCCGCCGCGAAGAACCAGCAGAAGAAATACACGTGGAACCATGCCGGCACCAGCCAGGTTACTGCGGGTAAGCGTGTACGTTCCGCCGTTCCTTTTTTTGTCAGGCCAATAACCGCCAGCAGGATAAAGATCACCAACAGCGCCACCAGCTGGTTCGCGCTGGTTACGCCCAAGGTACGCATCCAGTCGCGCAGCGGGAAAAGGGAAATATACAGCGCTACCTGCGAGATGAGGATAGACAATAACGGAGTGGCGATGCGCCAGGCTTTGCGGGCAGACCATTTTACTTTTTCCAGCCAGCGCGCAAAAACGGAATAATAAAACACGACGAGCAGCCAGCCGTAGAAGTTGCCGTATGGGATGCCGAACCATTGACCGGTCAGCGAGAATTCAATACCAGAGCGATTCTCCCAGTCCCAATGCCACATATGAAGACGGTACGCTACTACGTCCATGCTGAGATCGATGTTGATGGCGAGCAGCGTGTCCACCGCGGCGGCGGCCCATATGGGCATATTGAGCGCGTCTGTCACCAGGCGGGCAGTATACATGATCACGGCCCAGCCCATGCCGATGCAAAGCGGGATGTCGTTCGGATCGTTGCCGAACATTACCGAGAACTGTCCGTATACATAACCGGCGCTGGCTCTTACGTTCACATATTCCAGCAGCAGCCCGAAGCCCAGCCCGCCGAGCAGGTAGGCCATATGACCCGGCCCTTTTTTCCAGGCGTGATAAACGCATAACGCGAACAGCACGTACATGCACCATTCCGTAAGCGGGTAGCAAAAAGCGGGCGGATAACCGTATGGCATGCCGGCAAAGGGTTTCATACGCGATGTGTTTATAATTGCTCTTTGTCCATATACGAACTTTTCCCGCTGTCTTTGGAAGCGGTGTATACGATCAGCGAAATAAAAATGCAAAAAGCAACGTACCAGTAATACCATTGTTCATGCCCCGCATCTTTGAACCAGAGCGCAAGATATTCCGCCGTACCGCCAAAAACCGCCACCGTTAAGGCATACGGCAAACCAACGCCGAGCGCCCTTATTTCCGAAGGGAATAGTTCCGCCTTCACTACCGCGTTGATGGAAGTATAACCGCTTACGATCAGCAGGGCCGCGAGGATCAGAAAAAAAGCGGACCATGGAGAAGTTGTCTGGCTGATAGCCGAAAGAATGGGTACGGTTAAAATGCTCCCCAATATACCGAAGGCCATCAGCAGGGGCTTTCTTCCTATCCTGTCCGACAGCATACCGCACAAAGGCTGCAGCAGCGCGTAGATCAGCATGAGGCTGAAAGTGATCAGCGTGGATTGTTCCTTTGACAGCTTTACCGTGTTCACCAAAAACTTTTGCATGTAAGTGGTGTAAGTATAAAACGCGAGCGTTCCTCCCATCGTGAGACCCACAACGGTAAGCACGGCTTTCGGGTGTTTTTTGAGAAGCACCGCCAGCGAGCCGCGTTCCGCTTTTTTTGTTTCCGTGTTCACGGATTCATGCATGTTGCGGCGCAGGTAAAAAGCCACCAGCGCCAGCACGGCGCCGATCACGAAAGGAATGCGCCAGCCCCATTCCGCGAGCTGTTCGTTACTGAGAAAAACTTTTTGCAGCAGCAGTTGTATACCCAATGCGAGCAACTGCCCGCCGATCAGTGTTACGTATTGAAAGCTGGAAAAGAACCCGCGCCTGCCGGTGCCCGCTACTTCGCTGAGATAAGTGGCGGAAGTGCCGTACTCCCCTCCCACGCTCAGCCCTTGCAGCAGTCTTGCCAGTAAAAGCAGCACGGGCGCGGCTATGCCGATGCTGGCGTACGACGGTGTACAGGCGATCATAAAAGATCCGAAAGACATCAGCATCACCGAGAGCGTCATGGCGTAACGGCGGCCGTGTTTGTCAGCGATGCTGCCGAACAGCCAGCCGCCGATCGGGCGCATCAGGAAACCGACGGCAAAAATGGCCGCGGTGTTGAGCAGCTGCGCGGTCGGGCTGCCTTGCGGGAAAAACACCGGCGCGAAATACAATGCAAAAGCGGCATAGGCATACCAGTCGTACCATTCCACCAGGTTGCCGATGGAACCGGTAAAGATGGCTTTTAACCGCCAGGCGGTACCGGTATTTTCCGGGATCGCGGAATTGATCATCGTTCAAAAATAAAATAATTCCTGCCAAAAGGGTATATTCGGAAAACTATGAAAAACAAAACATTTACTGTTAACCGCAATTTCAGGATACGCATGAGCCAGATGCGCAAAGCCGTGCGCAGGGTACGGCAAATACAGCACCAGCAGAAGATCTCGCTGTATGAGAGCTTTATGAAGGTGGAAAATTTCCAGGAACGTTTTCGCAAGATGTGGGAGTTCCCGCAAACTTAGCTGCCCGCTTCCGGCGGCAGGCCCAGAAATTTGCAGAAGGTTTTTTCCGCGGTCTTCATTGACTTTTGCTGCGCCGTTGTGAGCGGCCTGAACGGCTGGTACGTTATGCCGACGGAAGTCTTTTTGATCTCCCGCCGCCAGGTGCCGACGACTTTTCCGTTTACCAGGATTATATAAGGCAACAGCCCGTTGGGCGGGGACATGTGTGTGGAAAATTCTTTGTCGAGCAGCAGGCTTTTGTCTTTGAAACCCATGTAATATTCATCGAAGCCGGACAGTAGCTTTACGCTGGTGTCAGGCTTGCTTTCGCGGACGTTTGCGTGCATCCAGTATTCCTGTTCGCCGATGGTTTCTTTGTGCAGGGTGTTTTTTTGTGAGAGGAAGGCGGCTTTGCATGCCGTGAGCGGATAACCGCTCCACCAGGAAAGGTCTTGCGCGGTGGCGGGGCCATGGCCTGTTACGAAGCGGAGCGCCAGCATGGCGAGGGCTTCTTCCTGCGGGAATGTTTTGGCGGGGGGAATGTAATCGTCCAGCAGGGCGTAGGTGAATGCTTTGCCGCGGCGTTTGCCAAAACAGAGTATACCTTCCATACCGGCGCGGTACAATATATGGTTGAGGCGCTGCTGCGTGCAATCGATCTTTTTCTTTTCCAGCAATGTTTTTAGTTCGTCGCGTGTCAGCTCCACTCCTTCTGCGAGCGCCTGGCGGATAATGGCGTTGCTTTTTGCGAAGGTTTTTTCGTCGAGGCCGTCTTTGCGGTGTAATGCGGCGTTGGCGGGTATGTAACGGTCACGGGCCAACGAGATCATCCAGCGAACGTCTTCCGGATGCATAATGTGTATAGTGCTGCGGAGGCTGTATGCCCGGATCAGCGATTTTTTGGCAAATTCGGCGTCGGCCAATTCATCTGTAAAGCCGGGTTTGCGGAGGCCGAAGGCCCATTTGGCGGCGGCGTAATCCTGGGCCTGGATTGCGCAAAGGTGGCGTGCCAGCTCCGGAGCGGAGCCGGTGAATGGGCGGGTGATGTATTGTTGCTCCAGCCGTAAGCGGAGGATTTCTGCGGGCGTCATGTTTTCGAAAATAGGGTTATTTGGGGAGATTGTTTTTTTGATGAAGGTGTTAACACCTTCGACAAATCCCCGCAAACGTTACAACAAAAAAAAGGGCGCACTTCAAAAAGTACGCCCTATTCCCTTCCGCCAGTGTTAAGCAAGTATGTAAGGCCAACGTTGCGGCCTGCTTAACAAAAGATTTGCCGCATCATCATTTTTGAAACGTTCCAGCACCGGGTCCCAGTAGAGCTTGCGCTTCAGCTTCATGCCCGCATGGTTGAGCAGGCATACCGTGCATGCGCGATGCCCCACTTCTATCGGCGCAATGGGCGGAACGCGGCTCACAATGGATTCCAGCCAGTTCAGATGATGTTCCTTGCTGTCGATGAATTTTATTTCGTTCTCCCCGATCACGGAGGTCAGTATTTTCGGATCGCTGGCGTCGAGGGCTTTCGCGTTTTTGGCCGCCTGGGTGGGATCGTTGGCTGTAGCGGAATAGCTGCCGCGTGATACGAATATCCAGCCTTCGGAACCCACGAATTTTACGCCGTTCGGATAGCTGTTGCTGGCCAGCACTTTTACGCCGTTGGCGTAGATGTTTTCGGATTTGAAAGGACCGTGCACGTCCCAGAGACTGCCGGGCTTGGGGAATACCGCTTCCGCCGTGATCTCGATGGGGCCGGTGTATTCCGTGCCCATGCCCCAGTTCACGATATCGAAGTGATGCGCGCCCCAGCCGGTGATCATGCCGGCGCCGAACTGTTCGCAGCGGAGCCAGCCCGGGCGGGAGAAGTCGTGCAGCGGGTGCACCCTTTTCAAGGTGTACGGCACCACCGGCGTTTCGCCGAGCCATTTTTCGTAATTCAGCGATTCGGGTACCGGCATTTCATGCTCTACGGTGCTTTCGGCGGGATTGTCCGTCGGCAGGCCGACGTAAATGGTATGCAGCTGACCGATGCGGCCATTGCGCACGAGCTCGCAGGCTTTTTTGAACTGCGGCATGGAACGCTGCTGGCTGCCGATCTGCAGGATGCGGCCGGACTTATGCACTTCGTTGCTGAGAAAACGTCCTTCCGCGATGGTGAGCGAAGCGGGTTTTTGCATGGACACGTCTTTGCCTGCGCGCACGGCGGCGACTGCGGGCATTACGTGCCAGTGGTCCGGCGTGCTGATGATCACCGCGTCGATGTCTTTATTGGCGAGCAGCTCCTCGTAATTCTCATATGCTTTTACCGCGTTGGAAGTTTGCCCCGTCGTTTTGGTGTAATGATCGTTCACCAGCTTGCGGGCCGATTCCACGCGGTTCTTGTCCAGGTCGCAAACGGCAATGATCCTGGCCAGGTCGTGTTTCCAAACGCCGGGCATATCGTGTTCGCGCGAAATGCGCCCGTTGCCGATGGCGCCTACGTTGATGCGGTTGCTGGGCGCCATGGGCCCTTTCACAACGTGGGCGGGCACAATGGTCGGAAGATGGGTGAGCGCCAGCGAACCTACGGCGCCTTTAACAGCGTTTTTCAGGAATTTCCTGCGGGACGGTTCCCGGCCGGTTTTTTTGGTATGCATGTGGAATATGTGTTTTGAATGTTAAAATCCGATGGAATTGCCGCCGTCTACCGCCAGGCTTGCGCCCGTGATAAAACCCGCAGCGTCTGATGCGAGAAAGACCGCCGCCAGCCCCACGTCTTCAGGCTTCCCGAGCTTTTGCATGGGCGTTCTGCCCAATACTTTGTTTTTGCGCTCCGTATCGTTGTTCAATGCTTTGGCAGACATTTCCGTTTCGATGAAACCCGGCGCGATGCAGTTGATGCGTACGCCGGCGGGCGACCACTCTACCGCCATTGCGCGCGTCATGCCTTCTATGGCCGATTTGGCGGCGGTGTACGCGATCACTTTCGGGATGCCGTAACGGCTGGCCATGGAGCTCACCATCACGATGCTCCCTTTTTTCCGCGGGATCATCTTGCGCGCCACCTCGCGGGAAAGGGCGAATACGGCGGACTGGTTCGTACGCACCACGTTTTCGAACTCGGCGTCGGAAACGTCCAGCGCGTCTTTTTTGAGATGGATGCCGGCATTGTTCACCAGCACGTCCAGCGGGCCGTATTCCTGCTCGATGCGTTCCACCAGCGCAGGGATGTTTTCCAGCGCCGAAAGATCGGCGGTGATGAAGGAGACCTGCGGCCCCAGCTTTTCCGCCGCTTCGCGCAGCACGTTTTCCCGCCGGCCGGCAATGACCACCTTTGCGCCGTAGCGCACGAAGGTGCAGGCCATGGAAAGACCCAGGCCCGAACCCCCGCCGGTAACCAGTACCAGCTTGCCTGTCAGATTAAACTCGTTCATGTACGCTATTTTTCTTTGGCCATTGCCTGGCCCGCAGTGGTAACGTAATATTTCGCGATCATGTTGGACACTTCCCAGTCGGGCACCTTGCCCGTTTTGAGGAACTGCATGTAACGCTGCAGCACTTCGGCAAAGTGGGCTTCGTGGCCTGTTTTCAGATTTTGCGGGATCTGTATCTTCCAGCGTTTGTCCTGCTTTTCCAGCGTAATGCCGGGATATTTGCCGGCCAGCTCCGTGATCACGGCCTGCAAAGCCGCTTCAAAACCGGCGTCGTCGGCAACGGGTTCCACGTAGATCTCCGGTTTCCAGTTTTCTTCTTTGCCCTGGCGGATCACGATATTGGCTTTGGTGCCGCGCGCGATGGCGTAGTGGGAATCGCCGCCGCCTTCCGGCGCTTCGAAGTTCCATAACGCTGACGCACGTACGTTAATGCCTTTCACCGCGTAATGGATAGTGCCGTTGGCGGCTACTTCCACGAGCGTGTCGTTTTTCACGAAAGGTTTCATGAATTCCGGAAAAGCCGTGGCGCCGGTAATGGTGCTGAACTGGCTGAGGGTAAGCGGCGTTCTCCATTTTTCGGCTTTGGTAAGCTGTATGTCGGACTGGTAATTGAGCGCCGTGGTGTCGAACAGCATCCATTGCGCAAGGTCTACCAGGTGCGTGTTCACGTCCACATTGGCGTCGCCCTGCTGGGAGGGGTCGAAGAACCAGGCCGGGCGGCGCAGTGGTTTGCCCGATACCATTTTATAAAAATGATGGATGCTTTCGATCTCGATCGTCGGTTTATCCACGGTGCCTGCCTGCAGCTCGCCGAATACCGTGGGCTGGTGGATGAGTTCTTTCTGAAGGATGTTGGTGATCTCCGAGCGTTCGGTCATGATGTCGTACAGCAGCACTTTTTTCTCTGCGGCCGCGGTGAAGGAGGCTTTCAGCGATTCGAAATCTTCCGTGGTGATCGCCATCGGTTTGTCCGCCAGGACGTTCATGCCGGCCTGCACGGCGGTGCCGATGTATTTGGTTTTGTCGTGGTTGTTCCCTGCGATCACTACTACGCTGCCTTTTTCGCCGCCGGTCATTTTTTCGAGGAAGTCAGGGCCGGTATATACTTCTTCTTTCCAGTGCGTCGGGTTGTCGGGCCGGTTATTGTATTGGTTGATGAGGGCCATATGCGCGTCGAGCTCCGGGCCTTCCGGCGCGTATACATGCACCACGCTGTCGATGCCGGGCGTAGTGCTTTTCTGAACGAGCGCGGCGTGGAAGTGGCCGGGCGCAAGGGTGATAAGGTGTACCATCTGTTCCTGATCTTCTTTGGTTGCCGGGTTGCAGGCCGCCATCAGCAGGCTTGCTCCCAGGATGTAGCTGTTGTATTTCATGGTTTGCGTTTGTAATTATTGATACCGCACCGGTGTAGCGGGACTGGTGGCGTATGCTTTTGAAAGGTCGCGGTGACCGCTCTGGCTTACCACCCAGCGGAGGCCCTGGTAAAGGTGGTTCACAAACACCGGCTCCGCGTAATCGAGCTTGTTGTGGCCGAGGGCGGTGAACCATATATGGCCGCCGTCGAAATGCTGGTACCACACGGCGGGATAATTATTGCCGAAAGAGCCCTGGTTTTTGGCGAGCACCGTGTCGTTCACGATCTTAAGGCTGGACACGTCGTGCGCGATCAGCGTTTTGATACCGGGGTACATTTCCTTGGAAAAATAACATTCGTCCTCACGCACCCATACGTTTGGCACATTGGCCATGGACGGGTGTTTGGGATCTATCACCTGCAGGCTGAACTGCTGGAATTTCGCATGCCAGCTGAAAGTGCCGCCGATCATCATTTTGAACCAGGTCCATTTCCTTTCCGTGCCGATGGCCGAAT
>JBQCFV010000255.1:0-2132 GCA_051958695.1 Chitinophaga sp.
GATACCCTTCCTTAATGAAGCGATCGCATAGGTGGGAGCCAAGGAACCCGGCTGCGCCGGTGATCAGTACGCGTTTTTTTGTCATAATGCGTTGATGTTTTAGCGTTTCACCGCAGGGCGGCCTACGCTTTCATAGTGAAAACCAAGTTCTGTCATATAGGGCACTTCGAACAGGTTGCGGCCGTCGAAGATGGCTTTGTTTTTCAGTCCGTTCGCGATCTTTTCAAAATCCGGCGTGCGGAATACGCTCCATTCGGTAGCGATGATCAGCGCGTCCGCGCCTTCGAGCGCTTCGTACTGGTGGCCGGCGAATTTGATCCTGTCGCCCACTACCTGCTTTACGTTCTGCATGGCTTCAGGGTCAAAGGCGGTCACGGTGGCGCCCGCGGCGGTCAGCGCATCGATGATGTATAAGGCGGGCGCTTCGCGGATGTCGTCCGTATTGGGTTTGAAAGCCAGGCCCCACAAAGCGAAATGTTTTCCTTTCAGATCGTTGCCGAAATATGCTTCGATCTTGGGCAGAAGGAACAGCTTCTGTTTTTCGTTCACGTCCATTACGGCTTCCAGTATCTTGAAATCGTAGCGGGCTTCCTGCGAAGATTTCACCAGCGCCTGCACGTCTTTCGGGAAGCAGCTGCCGCCGTAGCCGATGCCGGGGAACAGGAACCGTTTGCCGATGCGGTCGTCGCTGCCGATGCCGCGGCGCACCATGTCCACGTCCGCGCCGAGCTTCTCGCAAAGCACCGCTATCTCGTTCATGAAGGAGATCTTGGTGGCGAGGAAGGAATTTGCGGCGTATTTGGTGAGCTCTGCGGATTTTTCGTCCATATAAATTACCGGGTTGCCCTGGCGCACGAACGGCGCGTACAGGTCGCCCATGATCTTGCGCGCTCTGTCAGACTGGGTGCCGATCACCACACGGTCCGGCTTCATGAAATCTTCCACGGCCACGCCTTCACGCAGAAATTCCGGGTTGCTCACCACGTCAAATTCCACGGTAGCGTTTTTGGCGATGGCGGCATGCACTTTGTCCGCCGTACCTACCGGCACGGTGCTTTTATCTACGATCACTTTGTAATCTTTCAGCATTTTACCAAGCTGGTCCGCCACCCGCAGGATGTACGAAAGATCGGCCGAACCGTCTTCTCCCGGAGGGGTGGGCAAAGCGAGAAAGATCACGGCGGCTTCGCGGATGCCCGCTTCGAGATCGGTGGTGAAGTGCAGGCGCTCTTCTTTCAGGTTGCGTTCAAACAGCTTTTCCAGGCCGGGCTCGTAAATGGTGATCTGGCCGGAGGAAAGTTTTTTTACTTTGTTGGCATCAATGTCTACACAAGTCACGTCATTGCCTGTTTCGGCAAAACAGGTACCGGTAACGAGTCCTACGTATCCGGTGCCTACTACGGTAATTTTCATGCGGGGCTTAGTTTAAGAATGATGTAATAGATTGAATGATATGGTCTAGCTGATCACGATCCATTTCCGTATGAATGGGCAGGGAAATGACTTTCCCGGTCAGGGTGTCCGTAACAGGCAGGTGCATGTTGGTAGCGGTCATGCCTTCGAACATTTTCTGACGGTGCGCCGGAACGGGGTAATGGATCATGGAGGGTACTTGTTTTTCGGCCAGGAACGCCTGTAATTCGTTGCGGTCCGCGCCTTCCAGCTGAAGCGTATATTGATGAAAAACGTGCAGCTGGTTAGGGGCCTGGTAGGGTGTTATGATCTGCGGTATGTTGGCAAAGGCAGTGTCATAAGCGTTGGCAACTTCCCTGCGGGAAGCGATATACTGATCGAGCAATTGCAGCTTGATGCGGAGCACTACGGCCTGCAGCGTGTCCAGCCGGCTGTTTACGCCCACAGTATCGTGATAATACCGCTGGCTCTGGCCGTGGTTGGCCACCATCCTGATCTTCGTGGCCAATGCGTCGTCGTCGGTGAAAAGCGCGCCGCCGTCGCCGTAGCAGCCCAGGTTTTTGCTGGGGAAAAAGGAAGTGCAGCCGATATGGCCGAAGGTGCCGACCTTTTTGGTGGTGCCGTCTTTTTTCGTATAATGGCTGCCGATAGCCTGCGCATTGTCTTCGATCACGAAGAGGTTGTGTTTCTCCGCGATCTCCATGATCGCCTCGATGTCC
>JBQCFV010000256.1:0-9198 GCA_051958695.1 Chitinophaga sp.
AGCTGCAGCGTGTCTGCCGTGGTGATATTTTTTATCCTGATGCTCAAAGCCGTAAAAAACTCTCGATGATATGCTGACCCGACTGGGCGGATTTTTCGGGATGGAACTGCACGGCGTAGAAATTGTCTTTCTGCAGGGCCGCGCTGTAATTGATCACGTAATTGGCGATGGCCGTGGTTTCCGGCCCCAGCTCCGCGAAGTAGCTATGCACGAAGTACATGTAATCGTTCTGGTTCACGTGCTCGAATATCACGCTATGCAGGCCGGTAATATTGTTCCAGCCGATCTGCGGGATCTTCAGCAGGTTCTCCACCGGGCTCCGGAACTTTTTTACTTCCAGGTCGAATATGCCGATGCAGTCCGTATCGTTCTCCTCGGAGTGTTTGCACAACAGCTGCATGCCAAGACAAATGCCCAGCACCGGCTGCTTCAGGTCTTTGATAAGCGTGTCCAGTTTGCGTTCGCGAAGGTATGCCATGGCGGTGCTGGCTTCTCCCACGCCGGGGAATATCACCTTGTCCGCACTTTTCAGCACCTCCGGATCGTCCGTTACCGTCGCTTCCACACCCAGCCTTTCGAGGGCGAACAGCACGGAACGGGTATTGCCGGCGTTGTATTTGATGATCGCTGTTTGCATGGTATTAACTTTTGATGCCTGCCACAAATTCTTTCACCGCAGCCTGCAAGTTAGCACTGTTTTCGATGGCTTTCACAAAAGCGCTGCCGATAATTGCGCCGTTGCTATGGCGGCAGGCTTCGCGGAAGGTTTTGTTGTCTTTGATGCCGAACCCGATCAGCACGGGATTGCGCAGGTTCATAGCTTTCAGCCGCTGGAAATACGCTTCCTGGTGGCTCATGTCTTTATCCTTGCCGGTGGTGGAGGAAGAAGAAACGGCGTACACAAAACCGTTGCTCACCCCGTCTATTTTACGGATGCGTGCCTCGCTGGTTTCCGGCGTTACGAGAAAGATGTTATGCAGACCGTATTTTTCGAACAGCGGTTTGTAGTCGGATTCGTATTCGTCCATCGGCAGGTCGGGCAGGATGAGGCCGTCCACGCCGGTTTCGGCGCATTTTTGCAAGAAATTCTCTACGCCGAACTGCATCACGGGGTTCATGTACCCCATGAGAATGAGGGGAATGGAAACCTTGTCCCGCAGGCCTTTCAGCTGTTCGAACAATACGCTGATGCGCATGCCGTTTTTGATGGCGCGGGTGCTGCTGTCCTGTATCACCGGCCCGTCCGCCAGGGGGTCGGAAAATGGCATGCCCAGCTCCACCATGTCCGCACCGCTCTGCTGCAGCGCTCCCACGATGGTAACGGTATCGTTGAGGGACGGGTAACCGGCCGTGCAATACACATTCAGAATGTCTTTCGGTTTATTTTGAAAGAGTTGATCGATCCTGTTCATGCTCTTTTACTTTAAATGTTTGATATAGGTTTCCAGGTCTTTGTCGCCGCGGCCGCTGAGGCACACCACCACTACGTCTTCCGGCTTCAGCGGCAGGTCTTTCAGCTTGGCGAGCGCGTGGGCGGATTCCAGCGCGGGAATGATGCCTTCCAGCAGGCTCAGCTCGTAACCGGCGGCCAGCGATTCATCGTCCGTTGCGTTGAGGAACAGCGCGCGGCCGGTGGCGTACAGGTTGGCGTGCATGGGGCCTACGCCCGGATAATCCAGGCCCGCGGAAATGGAATGCGGCTCCACGATCTGCCCGTCGTCCGTTTGCATCAGCAGGGTTTTGCTGGCGTGGATAATGCCGGGCTTACCCAGCTGGCTGGTCGCCGCGGAATAACCGCTGTTCACGCCCTGGCCTGCGGCTTCAACGGCCACCAGCTTCACATTTTCCGCATCGGTGAAATGGAAGAACGCGCCGGCCGCATTGCTGCCGCCGCCCACGCAGGCCATTACGTAAGCGGGTTCTGGTTTGCCGGTCTTTTCGGTGAGTTGCTGCCTGATCTCTTCGCTGATCACGCTCTGGAAACGCGCCACCATATCCGGGTAAGGATGCGGCCCCACTACGGAACCGATGATGTAATGCGTATCCACGGGATTGTTGATCCAGGCGCGGATCGCTTCGTTGGTAGCGTCTTTCAGCGTTTTGCTGCCGCTGGTGGCGGGCACTACGGTAGCGCCGAGCATTTTCATGCGGGCCACGTTGGGCGCCTGCCGCTGTATGTCGATCTCGCCCATATACACCTCGCATTCCATGCCCATCAGGGCGCAAACGGTGGCGGTGGCCACGCCATGCTGCCCCGCGCCGGTTTCGGCGATGATGCGTTTTTTACCAAGGCGTTTTGCCAGCAGTATCTGCCCGATGGTGTTGTTCACCTTGTGTGCGCCGGTGTGGTTGAGGTCTTCGCGTTTGAGATAGATCTGCGCTTTGTATTTTTCGGACAAACGTTTTGCGAAGTACAAAGGGGAAGGCCGGCCGACGTAGTCTTTCAGCAATTGTTCAAACTCCTGCTGAAAAACCGGGTCGGATATGATCTTCATATACTCCCGCTGCAATTCGTCCACGTTGGGGTACAGCATTTCGGGGATGTACGCTCCGCCAAACTCGCCGTAGTAGCCCCTTTTATCGATATGATATTTGGATTGTGATGTATTCACCGCTATATCCATAACTCGTTATTTTTTTATCGTTTTGATGAATGCCGCTACCTTGTCCATATCCTTTATGCCGGGAGCGGTCTCGAACCTGCTGTTCACGTCCAGCGAAAAAAGCCGGTCGTGCCGCCATCGCAGCACGGCTTCCGCATCCTCCGGACCGATGCCGCCGCTGAGGAAAAACGGGGTTTCACCCTGGTAACCGTTTAAGCGTTCCCAGTCGAACTGTTTGCCCGTGCCGCCGTATTCCTTACCTGCGGTATCGAACAGAAAATAGTCCGTCACTGCTGCAAAAGGTTCTGCATTTTCCGTACCGCCCTTCGCGCCCATCGGGAAAGCTTTTATAACGGGGATGGATAAACGCAATTCCTCACATACGGCAACAGATTCGTCGCCATGCAGCTGCACCAAATCCAGCCCGTAATCTTTCACTGTTTGCAATACCTGTTGCGGCGCGGCGTTTACGAACACGCCTACTTTCGCGATGTTGCGGCCGGTTTCGCGCACGGTGCGCCCGTCCAGCCTGCTGCCCACGAAGCGGGGCGATTTGCCGTAGAAGATGAAGCCGGCGTAATCCGCGCCCAGCTGTACCAGCGCGTCCAGGTCTTCTTTCCGGGTGATGCCGCAGACCTTTATCTTCATAATGAAGCCAGTTTTTGGGTGAAGGATTCGAAGGCCGCGCCGGGATTCTCCGCTTTCATAAAATGCTCTCCGATGAGGAAACCGTCAAAGCCTGCGTTTCGCAGCGTCACGATGGTAGCGGGATCGTCCATGCCGCTTTCGGCGACTTTGCTATGCTCCGCGGGTATCTGTTTAAGCAGTTCCATGGAGCGGTAAATATCCACCTGGAACGTTTTCAGGTCGCGGTTGTTGATGCCCACGAGGTGCGTGTGCGGGGTGATCTTTTCCAGCTGCTCGCCGGTATGCACTTCCAGCAGCACTTCCAGCCCGAGGTTATGCGCGAACTCCGCGAGGTGTTTTACCTCCTGTTTGGTAAGACATTCGGCGATCAACAGTATCACGTCCGCGCCGATGGCTTTGGCTTCGAGTATCTGGTATTCACCGATCACGAAATCTTTCCGCAAAATCGGAATATTGTTTGCGGCGCGGGCGGTCTGCAGATCGTCCATGGAGCCGCCGAAATAATTTTGGTCGGTAAGCACGCTAAGCCCTGACGCACCATGACGGGCGTAGGCAGTGGTCACTTCCTGCACGGTGGCGGTATCGTTGATAATGCCTTTGGACGGGCTTTTACGTTTGAACTCCGCAATAATACCGTTGCGCCCCGGCTGTTTCAGGAAACTGCGGAGCGATAGCGGCGTGCGGCCGAACATGGAAGCGCCTTCCAGCTCCTGCACGGGCCTCCGTTGCTGCCGTTCCGCCACTTCCACGGCTTTATGCGCGGTTATTTCCGCAAGGATGTCTTTCATACGGTATTATTGTAAAGCAATAAGTTTCTGGAATACTTTGTACGCCGCGCCCGACTCCAGCGACTCCACGGCCGCCTGGAAACATTCGTCGTACGTCGGGTATTTTTCGAGGCAGTACAGGCCCATAGCGGCGTTCGCCATTACCACGGAATGCTGCGCCCAGGAGCCTTCTCCCTTCAGCACTTTTACGAATATCTTCGCCGCGTCTTCGGTGGTGTTGCCGCCGAAAATATCTTCCGCATGCACCTTTCTTTTGCCAAGCGCTTCGGGCGTCCAGTCCTGCTCACCTTTGTTCGTGATGATGCGGGTGTCGCCGGTGAGGGAAATTTCGTCGTAGCCGTCCAGGCTATGCACGATGGCGTAGCGTTTGTCCGTCTGCTGAAAAAGGTAATTGTAGATGCGCGCCATTTCGAGGCTGTACACACCGATCAGCTGATGCTGCGCGAAAGCGGGGTTCACCAGCGGGCCGAGCATGTTAAAGAACGTACGCACGCCCAGCTGACGGCGCACCGGCGCCACGTTTTTCAGCGCGGGGTGAAACAGCGGCGCATGCAGGAAACAGATGCCGGCCTCCGCCATTTCGCGTTGCAGCTTTCCTTCATCGTTCTTGAACTTGTAACCCACGCTTTCCATCACATTGGAAGCGCCGCTGATCGACGACACGCCATAGTTGCCGTGTTTCGCCACCTTTCCGCCCGCGCCCGCCACCAAAACACAGCTGAGCGTGGAGATGTTGAAAGTGTTCTTCCCGTCGCCGCCGGTGCCCACGATGTCCAGCACGTTATCGTCCAGCTTTACGGGCACGCAAAGCTCCAGCAGCGCGTCCCTGAAACCCAGCAGCTCCTCGATGGTGATGCTGCGCATGAGGAACACCGTCATAAAGGCCGCCAGCTCGCTTTCGTTGTACACGCCCTTGGAAATATTGGTCAATATCTCGCGGGCGCTTTCGCGGCTGAATGTTTTAAGTTCAAAAAGGTACTTGAGTATCTTTTTCATAGTGCGTTCTTTTATTGATGTTACAGCCCTAACCAGTTGCGGAGTATCTGTTCTCCCTGCGGCGTGAGCACGCTTTCGGGGTGAAACTGCACGCCGCATACGTCGTATGTCCGGTGCTGCAATGCCATGATGTAGCCGTGCCCGTCGCGGGCGGTCACTTCCAGCTCTGCGGGCAGCGTGGATTCGTCCACTACCCAGGAATGGTAACGGCCGGCTTCCAGCTCGTCGGGCAGGTTGGCGAACAGGCGGCCGCTGCGCGAGATTATGTTGACGGGCGTAGCCACGCCGTGGTACACGTCGGTAAGATTGATCAGCTTTGCGCCAAAGGCCTCGCCGATGGCCTGCTGGCCCAAACACACGCCGAATATGGGTTTGGTGGCGGCGTACCGTTTGATGAGCGGCAGCAGCAAGCCCGCTTCTTCAGGAATGCCGGGGCCGGGTGAGAGAATGATCCGGTCGTATTGGTCCACATCTTCCAGTTTGATCTCGTCATTCCTTACCACCGTCACTTTTCCCCCGATGATCTTCTCCACGAGGTGCACGAGGTTGTAGGTGAACGAGTCGTAATTATCAAATACCAGGATGTTCATATCAGATATTTTGCGCCAGGATAATGGCCTGTTTTAATGCATTGAGTTTATTGTTCACTTCCTGTAATTCGGAGCTGGCAACGGATTTGGCCACTACGCCCGCGCCTGCCTGGTAATACAGCGTATTGTTCCTGCTGAGGATGGACCGGATCATGATGGCGTGGTTGAAGTCGCCGTTGAAACCTGCGAACCCTACACAGCCGCCGTAAAACCCGCGCGCGGTGGGCTCGTAGCTGTCTATCAGCTCCATCGCTTTGTATTTTGGCGCGCCGGAAAGCGTGCCTGCCGGGAAAGTGGCCGCCAGTATGTCGAACGGGCTGTTGCCGGGTTCCAGCTGACCGGTCACTTCGCTCACGAGATGGATCACGTGCGAGTAATATTTGATCTGCCGGTAGGTTTCCACTTCCACGTTTTTCGCATAACGGCTGAGGTCGTTGCGCGCGAGGTCTACCAGCATTACATGTTCCGCGTTCTCTTTCGGGTCTTCCAGCAGCTGGCCGGCGAGCTGTTTGTCCTGCTCGTCGTTGCCGGTTCGTCTGAAAGTGCCTGCTATCGGGTGTATCACGGCTTTCCGGTCTTTGATGATGAGCTGCGCTTCGGGTGAAGAGCCCATCAGCTTGTAGTCGCCGTAATCGAAATAAAAAAGGTATGGGGAAGGATTGATGGAGCGCAGCGCGCGGTAGACATTAAATTCGTCGCCGGCAAACTCGCGGTGGAACGAGCGGGACAGCACGATCTGGAACACGTCGCCGCGGAAGCAGTGCTGCTTGCCTTTTTCCACCATTTCCATGTATTGTTCGTCCGTCATGTTGGTTTGCTCCTCGCCTTTGCCGGTGAACGTGTACATGGGAAAATCCTTGTTGCGGATCAGCGATTCCACGAAGTCGAACTCGCTTTCCTGGCCTTCCACCTGGTTTTCGATGAGGTACATGTCGTCCTTGAAATGATTGATGGCGATCACGTACTGGTAAAAACGGTAGCGCATGAGCGGGATGGTGTTGCCTGCGGCGGGGCGTTTCTGAAAGCTGATCTTTTCAAAGAACTGCACGGAATCATAGGTGCTGTAGCCGTAAAGCCCTTCACCAAAGGGCACGGGGGATCTTTCGGTGAAGACGAAACTTTTCAGGAAGGCGTCCATTTCTTTGAGCACGGCGGCTTTGCTGGAGAGCTGCTTATGCTCTACGGGCTGGCCGGGGTATTTGAACTCGAAGATGTCCGTGGAGGTCACTTCGATACCGGCGATGGGCTTGATCCCGATAAACGACCAGCTGTTGTCGCTGGCGTTGGAATCCGTGCTTTCCAGGAGGATGGAGCCGGGGAATTTGTCGCGGATGCGGAGGTAAATGCTGACGGGGGTGAACACGTCGGCGAGCATCCTTTTTGACTTTGTTTTTACCTGAATTTGTTTCATTCGTTCAAGTTTGTCTTTTTATTTGCCTCATGGCATCTACCGATGTCATGCGTTCATATTTGTCTTTTCATTGGCCGCATGGCACCTTGCGGTGTCATTTTATTTTACCGGCCGGGACCGGCTGAAAACGAAGAAGGCCCGCTTGTACAGCGAGCCTTCTTTCAAGTATGTTCAATACAAACACGGCACTGCTATACAGCGGAGAATCTCCCTGCGTGCCACCAAAGTTTGTATGTGTTGTTCATTTGCATTGTGAGGGCAAATATGAGGGCTTTTCGCGGAAAATGCAAATTTTATTTTTTCCATCTTACAGTACGCCTTTGGTGCTGGGCAATTGCATATTGTCCGGGTTGCGCTTTACGGCCATCTTCACCGCCTTGGCGAAAGCCTTGAAGATCGCTTCGATCTTGTGGTGCTCGTTCTCCCCTTCCGCCTTGATGTTCAGGTTGCAGCGGGCCGCGTCGGAGAAGGATTTGAAGAAATGGAAGAACATTTCCGTGGGCATGTCGCCTACCTTCTCGCGTTTGAAGCTGGCGTCCCACACAAGCCAGTTGCGGCCGCCGAAGTCGATGGCTACCTGCGCCAGGCAATCGTCCATGGGCAGGCAAAACCCGTAGCGTTCCATGCCTTTTTTGTCGGCAAGACCCATGGCAAAGGCTTCTCCCAGCGCAATGCCGGTGTCTTCGATGGTGTGATGCTCGTCGATATGCAGATCGCCTTTGGCGCGCACGGTCAGGTCGATGCTGCCGTGGCGGGCGATCTGGTCGAGCATGTGGTCGAAGAAACCAAGGCCCGTTTGTATGTCCGCCTGGCCTTTGCCGTCCAGGTTCAATGCTATGTGGATGTCCGTTTCCTTGGTGGAGCGGGTGTGGCTCACTTTGCGCAGGCCGATCTTGAGGAACTCGTAGATCTTCGCCCAGTCCGTGGTTTCGAGGGCGATCACGTCCTTCAGACTATCGTCCCCTTTTACTTCTGCCTCGCCAAGACCGGTGCCTTCATTGAGCCAGATGGCCTTTGCGCCGAGGTTCTGGGCCAGCTTCACATCGGTGATGCGGTCGCCGATCACGAAGGAATTGGCGAGGTCGTATGCCGGGGTGAAATACTGGCCGAGCATACCGATGCCCGGCTTGCGCGTAGGCTTGTTGTCGGCAGGCAGCGAAACGTCGATGTGCTCGCGGGCGAACACGATGCCTTCGTTGGCGAACGTGCGGATGATGTGGTTATGCGGCGGGTGGAAAGTGGGTTCCGGGAAAGAATCGGTGCCCATGCCGTCCTGGTTGCTCACGAGCACCAGCTCGTAATCCAGCTCCGCGGCTATTTTCCCGAGATAGGTGAATACTTTCGGGTAAAATTCCACTTTTTCGAGACAGTCGATCTGGTAAGTGGGCGGCACTTCGCGGATCATGGTGCCGTCGCGGTCTATGAATAATACGCGTTTCACGTGCTGTATTTCTTTTATTGGCCGGATGGAGCCCGGGGCCCGTCCGCCTGTTGTGAATGACTATATTTTCTTCAGGGTATTCAGCAAAGCAACATTCTCTTCCGGCGTGCCGATAGTGATGCGGAGGCTTCCCGCGCATAGCTCCACCTTCGAACGGTCGCGCACGATGATGCCGTCCTGCACAAGTCGGTCGTAAATGCCTTTCGCATCCACCGTTCTCACCAATAAAAAGTTCGCGTCGCTGGGGTATACCTGCTCCACGATGGGCAGCTTTACCAGCTCAGCTTCCAGTTTGGCGCGCTCTTCCACCGTTTCTTTGATCCAACCGTTCACCTGGTCGATATTGTCCAGCGCCTGCAATGCCAGCTCCTGCGAAGCCTGGTTGATGTTGTAGGGCGGTTTTATTTTGTTGAATACGCTGATAATGTCCTCGCTCGCGAAAGCCATGCCTACGCGCAACGCGGCCAGGCCCCAGGCTTTGGACAGCGTTTGCATCACCACCAGGTTCGGGTATTCCGTCAGCTCCTGTATGAAGGAACGCTGGCGGGAGAAGTTGATGTACGCTTCGTCCACCACCACAATGCCGTCGAAATTGTTGAGCACCGTCTCGATGTCCTGCCGGTTGATGGCATTGGCGGTGGGGTTGTTGGGGGAACAGATGAAAATGAGCTTCGTGTTTTCGTCCACGGCGTTCTGAATGGCTTCGAGATCGAGCTGGAAC
>JBQCFV010000257.1:0-11753 GCA_051958695.1 Chitinophaga sp.
AAATACGGGCTATTTATACAATCATCCGTAGAGTTCATCATCATCGCATTCGCACTCTTTATCGTGATCAAAGCGATCAACAGGATGAACAAGAAAGAAGAACCCGCCGCTCCTGCCGAACCCGTACTCTCCACGCAGGAAAAGCTGCTCATCGAGATCCGCGACGAGCTGAAAAGAAAATAGTACATCATCTTTTTCATACTAACGGTTGGCTGCTCCAAACGGCCAACCGTTCAATATTATAACTGTATAACCGAATCGTATCATGAAGAAATTCACCTGGCTTTTAACGGTGTGTCTGCTTGCCGGCTTCGCCGTGAAAGCGCAAGACGACAGCTGGAAAAAAATGCGGGAAGAAGCCGCAGGAAAACTGAAATACACCGAAAAAGACACCACTGGCAGACTATGGAAAAAAGGAGGCACCTTCGGCCTCATGTTCAACCAGGGCTCGCTCACCAACTGGGCGGCGGGCGGCGACAAACTCTCGCTTTCCCTGCTCGGCACCTTCACGGGTTTCGCCAACTATAAAAAAGGACGACATAGCTGGGACAATAACCTCGATCTCGCTTACGGCTATGTCAATACTACCAGTCTCGGCACCCGCAAAAGCGACGACCGCATCGATCTCACGTCCAAATACGGTTACGAGATCGGCAAAAACTGGTATCTCAGCGGGCTGTTCAACCTGCGGACGCAGTTCACCAAAGGGTTCCTTTACACGGATTCAACGGAGGAGCTCGTGTCCAAATTCTTCGCCCCGGCTTATATCATCCTGTCGCCGGGTATAGATTTTAAACCCAACGACGAATTTTCGCTGTTCATGTCGCCCTTTACCGGCCGCTGGGTGGTGGTGATGGACGATACACTCTCCGCCAGGGGGGCTTACGGAGTGGATACCGGCCAACACGTGAAATCGGAGTTCGGCGCCTACGTATCCGCCACCTGGAACAAAGAGATCATGAAGAATGTGACGTATAAAACCAAGCTGGAGCTGTTTTCCAACTACAAGCACAACCCCGGCAACATCGATATTTTCTGGACGAACCTGATAGCCATGAAGGTGAACAAGTGGCTGTCAGCCAATGTGAGCCTCGATATGATCTACGACGACGACGTGCGCGTGTTCGAGAACAAGGACACGGGCGTCATGGGGCCAAGGCTGCAGATAAAGGAGACGATCGGCATCGGGCTGACGGCTAAGTTCTGATTCCCCGGAATTTCATTATTTTTGATAAACCTGTCGGCCCCGCCCGGCAGGTTTTATCATTTACAATATGAGCAACGAACAGGAAATATATAAAATAAAGCTCCCCCAGTTCGAAGGGCCTTTCGACCTGCTGCTGTTCTTTATCGAACGCGACGAGCTGGATATTTACAACATCCCCATCTTCAGCCTCACCAAAGACTTCCTCGATTACATCCATCATATGGAAAACCTGAACATCGAGCTGGCGAGCGAGTTCATCCTCTTCATTTCCACCCTTATGCGCATCAAGGCCAAAATGCTGCTGCCGCGCAAGGAGCTGGACGAAGCGGGCAACGAGATCGACCCGAGGCAGGAGCTGGTGGACAAGATCCTGGAATACAAACGTTTCAAACAGGCCGCCGCCGAGCTGGCCGAACAGGAGGCCAACCGTATGCTGCTGGCCAAAAGAGGGAACATTGCCCGGGAGCTGGCGGAAATAGGGGAGGTGACCAGCGAAGGCACTGAAATGCAGACGCTCACGCTTTTCAAACTTACCCAAACCTTCGAAAAAGTGATGCAGCGCGTGAAAGCCCGCACCAACAAGCCGCAGCACGTCGTTTACAAATACGACTACACCATGGAAGGCTCCAGGGAATATATGATGGACCTGGCGCGCGCCGAAAAGACCATGGCGTTCGAAAAGATATTCGACCATTGTAAAGACCGCGTGCATGCCATTTTCCTCTTCCTCGGCATGCTGGAGCTGGTGCAGGCGAAATACCTGAGCATCATGGTCGGGGATGGAAGGAATAATTTTATCATTGAGTACGTGGACCCTTCCGAACGACCGGAAGACGCTCCCGTGATTTTTGAAGAGTAAGACTATGGCGGACAAAAAAGAACAGATCGTGGTAGTATCGTTATCAGAGTACGGCCATGTGGCCGACGAGCAGAACGAGTTCAGCGTAGCCACGCTCTGCAGCCTGGGCTGCGCTTTTTTTGAGCACCAGAACGCGCCGCACCGGCATAATTTCTACACCATCTACTGGATCAAAAAAGGAGAGCTTACCCACACCATCGATACCGTTACCCATGTCGTAAAACGCAATACGCTGTTTTTCCTCTCGCCCGGCCAGGTGCACCAGCTGAAGCTTTCCGAGAAAGTGGACGGCTATATGATCGCTTTCCACGATTCGCTGATGTGCCCCAGCGACAAGTCGGACATGGCGAGCGTGCGGAAAGGCCTTTTTGTGAACGACGCCTTCAGCTCCGTGATCCATCTCTCCGACCCGGACGACGAAAGGGAGCTGGAATGGATGGTGCGCCGCATGATGCGCGAGATCGAGACCAAAGCGCCCAATTACGCCGTGGCTTTCCAGAACCTCCTGCAATATTTCCTGATCGTGGCATCGCGCCATCACACCACCCCGGTGACCGTGATACCGGAATACCAGGCAAAGCACAACAGCGCCCTTTTTATGAACTTCAAATCGCTGATCGAGGAAAAGTACAGGGAGCTGAAGAACGTGTCAGAATACGCCGCTTTATTGCATGTAAAACCCGTTCTCCTCAACGAGATCAGCAAATCGCTGTCGGGCATCACCGCAGGAGAGCACATCCGCAACCGCGTGATCCTCGAAGCGCAACGCTATCTCTACAATACCGACCTCACCGCCAAGGAGATCGCCTACAAGCTTGGTTTTGAAGACCCGCATTATTTCTCCCGCTTTTTTAAGAAATATACCAACCAGTCGCCCTCCGAGTTCAAGGAGCTGGCGAAAGTGTAAGCGAAAGCATTTTAAATCAATTATTTATGGGCAGAAAGAAAAAAGTCCACCCTTTCCTTCATTCTATCCATTTCATTTAGATGTTGTAACATGTAATTTTGTGTTGTCTTTAGGAGATCACACACATGAAAACGACAAAGCAAGTAGCAAAAGTTTTTGAAGGCGCCCAAACGCACATGGTGGGCGACGGGTTCAGGGTGCAAAACCTTTTCCCCAACGGCAACCATATCGGGAACAGGCAGCTCAGCCCCTTTTTCCTGCTCGATTATGCCGCGCCGCACTACTTTCCGCCTTCAGACCAGCCCCGCGGCGTGGACGAGCATCCGCACCGGGGTTTTGAAACCGTTACCATCGCCTACCAGGGCGCGCTGGAGCATAGGGATTCCGGCGGCAACGCCGGCAAGATCGGCCCGGGCGACGTACAGTGGATGACCGCAGCCTCCGGCGTGGTGCATGAAGAAAAACACGAACGCGAATTTACCCGCAACGGCGGCACCCTCGAAATGGTGCAGCTATGGGTGAACCTGCCAAAAGCCCATAAAATGGACGCGCCCCGCTACCAGGGCCTCGAAAAGAAGGACATTCCCGTGGCGGACCTTGGCAACGGCAGTTATCTCCGCGTGATCGCAGGCGAATTTGGAGGGCTGAAAGGCGCTGCAAAGACCTTTACCCCGCTCAACGTATTCGATCTGCAGCTGAAAGCCGGCGCCAGCGTTGAACTGCCGCTGCCCGACGGGTACAATACCGGCATCGTGGTGCTCAAAGGCGAAGCGCGCTTCAACGATACGCATACCGCCAAAGGCGTGGAAATTGCAGTGTTTGAAACAAAAGGCGAAACGATCGCGGTCAATGCCCTCGCCGACGCTTCATTGCTGGTGCTGAGCGGCGAACCGATCAACGAGCCGCTGTTCGCCTACGGCCCCTTCGTGATGAATACGAAAGAAGACATCATACAGGCGGTGGAAGATTACAACAACGGTAAAATGGGCCGTCTTCATTAAAACGATAACAAACAATTTCACAAATAAAAAAACCAAAAAACATGGCAACCTGGAAAATTGATCCTACACACAGCGAAATCGAATTTAAAGTGAAACACCTGATGATCACCAACGTGACAGGCCACTTCGCAGAATATGACGCTACGCTCGAAGCGAACGCGGAAGATTTCTCCGACGCGAAAATATCTTTCGAAGCGAACGTGAACAGCGTGAGCACCAAAAACGCGCAACGCGACGAACATCTTAAAGGCGAAGATTTCTTCGACGCCGCCAACTACCCGAAGCTGAGCTTCACCTCCACCAGCGTAAAGAAAAAAGATGAAGAGAACTTCGTGCTGAACGGCGACCTCACCATCCGCGGCGTTACCAAACCGGTACAGCTGAACGTGGACTACAACGGCATCACCGTTGACCCCTGGGGTCAGACCAAAGCAGGCTTTGAGCTGAGCGGCAAGATCAACCGAAAGGATTTCGGTCTTTCCTGGAGCGCCACCACCGAAGCCGGCGGCCTCGTAGTGAGCGACGAAGTGCGCCTCGTGCTCGCCGTACAGATGGTAAAACAGGCTTAATGAGAAATACATGCCCGCAACCGGCATGGCAAAAGGAATATAAAGATTGAAAGAAGAGAAGATCTGACGCAGCGGTCCGCATGAAGGTTACAGGTGAAGGAAGAATGCAAACGTGAAAGGTTGAAAGAAGCGATGGAACGGAAGAACGCGGCCTGCGAAGATCGTGGGAAAGCCCCCGAAGAATTTGTGGAATTAGTGTAGAACGGTTGTCAGGGTTTTAGGTAAGACCGGGTGAAGCAATTCGCCCGGTTTTTTTGCTTTCAATTCATTAATTTTAAGACCGCTTATCGTTCATAAATTCACCCAAATAAAATTTTTGACTCATGAAAAGATCCGCAACCGCCAATTGGAAAGGCACTGGCAAAGAGGGCAAAGGCACGGTTTCCACACAAACAGGCGTACTGAAAGATACCCAATATTCATTCTCCAGCCGTTTTGAAGAAGGCGCAGGCACCAACCCCGAAGAGCTGATCGCCGCCGCGCATGCAGGCTGCTTTAGCATGAAGCTGAGCTTCATCATCTCCGGTGCGGGCCTCACCCCCACCAGCATCGATACCAAAAGCACCGTTACTTTCGAAGGCGGCGCTATTCCCAACATTCACCTGGACGTAACCGCCAGCGTGCCCGGCCTGGACGCGGCCAAATTCGCGGAAATGGCGGAAGACGCAAAGCTGAACTGCCCCATTTCCAAACTGCTCAACACCGACATTACCATGGATGCGAAACTGGTGTAAACCGTTTTTTGCATGCAGCATATTGCCAGCGGCCGGATCAGCGTTATGCTCGTCCGGCCGCTGTTTTTAAGGGGCGTCGCGGTACATTCGTTATTGCAGGCTCGATCTCCGCATAACTTTTGTTTTTCCCGGCGTGACAGCACATCCTCTATGCAGCTTCAATCCCCGCAGAACCTTTGTGCGCCTTGCTTTGACGCGAAAACAAAACGCAAATAATTGTCCACCCTTTTAGCCTAACTGTCCATTGCGCGGCGCATGTTTTATACGGAAATTTGTATTGTTAAAAAACAGGAGGACATCATGAAAAAAGTTATCCATCGCGGCAACACCCGCGGATTTGCAGATCACGGCTGGTTGCAGTCTTACCACACTTTCAGCTTCGCAGGTTATTACAACCCCGAGCGTATCCACTTCGGCGCGCTGCGCGTGCTCAACGACGATACGGTGAAAGGAGGCATGGGCTTCGGCGCGCACCCGCACGACAACATGGAGATCGTGAGCATTCCGCTGGAAGGCGCGCTGGAACATAAAGACAATACCGGCCGCCACAAGATCATCAACCAGCACGACGTGCAGATCATGAGCGCCGGCACGGGCATTGAACACTCCGAGTTCAACGCTTCGCGCACGGAACCGGTGAAGTTCCTGCAGATATGGCTCTTCCCGAAAAAGCGCAACATCGCGCCGCGGTACGAACAAAAGAACTTCGCCCCCGCGGAAAGACACAACCGTTTGCAGGTAGTGGTATCGCCCGAAGAGAACAGCGATGCCCTCTGGATCAACCAGGACGCATGGTTCAGCCTCGGGAAATTCGACAAGGACAAAAAATTTGAATATACGCCGAAGCAGGAGGGGAACGGCCTTTACCTGCTGGTGCTGTCCGGCAGCCTCGAGGCCGGCGGCGAAAAGCTCGGCGCGCGCGACGCCATTGCTGTTTCGGAGCTGGAAAAGCTGGACGTTACGACGCTGGAGGATACGGAATTTCTACTCATGGACCTGCCGATGGCCGTGTAGCATTGCTTGCAGCCCGGTGGATAAAGTCCGCCGGGTTTCGTTTTCCCGTATTGAAAAGAGTCGTAAATTAGGAGTGAAGGGAAAGGAATATTGACTTATAAGAATGGACGTTATGATGTTTTTTCGTTCGTCAACATTTAACTTAAATCAATATATCATGGAAGTACCAACACAGTCATCCGACCTGCAGGCACAGCTGAGCGCCTGGAAAGGCGAAGTAGATCAGGTACGCGGCAGCCTGCGTACCATGCGCAGCAGGTTGGAAGAATTGGCCCGGCCCCGCCAGGCCAACCATGAAAGAATGGTAGAGATCGAACATTTTCAGAACCAGTTCATCCGCCAGTTGGAAGTGGCCGATGAAATGTACCACGATCTCAAACAGTCCGCAAAATTTATGGGTTACGGCCGCCCCGTTATCGTTCACCACGACAGGCCCGTAGACGACTACGACCGGCTCAACGACCGGATGGAAGTTTTTCACAGATTACACGAGGAGCTGAAAGGCGATTTCTCCCGGTTTGAGTCTTACCGATAAACCGGGTTTATTTTTATTTTTTTGATGGCAGCATTTGTACCGTATCTGGGAAGGGGATAGGGGTGAGGGCTTGTCATGCATTGCTGTCGCTTGTTAGCACTAAGGTCGTATTTAATCTTGGTGGTGGCTGTCGCGTCGCCAGCAGTGATCACACTTGCCAGCAGGCTCGCCGGATGCGTACCTGCGCCTCCACTTGGCCTGTATAACGTAGCCATTACCGATGGATGCATAGCCGTATGCACTCTCCAACATCACCACTCCAACGTCACCTCCCCGCTCTTCGCATAGCCCGTACAGGTAAGCACCATTCCCTGCGCCAGCTCTTTTTCAGTAAGCACTTCGTTAACGGACATCCACACTTCGCCGCTCGTGCACGTAGCGATGCAGGAACCGCACACCCCGCCCTTGCAGCTGTACGGCAATTGCACCTGCTGCCGCAGCGCCGCCTGCAGGATGGTTTCGTTGCCTGGTACTTCCAGCGTTTGTTCGCCGCCTTCGTGCTTCAGGTGCACCCGCTTTAGCGAAGTGTCGTCCGGCACCGCCGTGCGGGCGATCTTCCCTTCCGTATTCACCACGAAATTCTCTTTATGCAGCTGATCTTCCCGGAAGCCCATGAACGTAAGCGTGAACTGCGCCATGCGCATGTATTCCGCCGGTCCGCAGATGTAGAACTGCGCCAGCCCGCGCGGATAACGCAAATGCTGCGGCGCCAGCGTTTCCAGCAGGCTGTTGCTCATGCGCCGGTACACGCCGGGCGCATCGGCCGGGTCGCTGTACAGCCATACGATGGTAAAACGTTCGGCGAATTGTGTTTGAAGCGCGATGAGCCTTTCGCGGAAGATGGTGTTCTTTTCGTCGCGGTTGCTGTAGATCAGCGTAATGTGCGACGCCTGTTCCATATGCAGCGCCTGCTGCAGGATGGCGAACAGGGGCGTGATGCCGCTGCCCGCGCCCAGCATCACGATGTCGCGCTGCAGGTGCGGGATAACGTCGAGCGTAAAACGGCCGGAGGGAAGCAGCGAGGTTACCATATCACCCACTTTCCAGTGACGGAGGATGTGCCGGGAGATCTCGCCGTTGGTCATGCGTTTCACTGTAACCGCCGGCATTTCGTCTATGCCCGGTGTGGAGCAGAGCGAGTACGATCGGCGGTATTCCGTGCCGTGCAGCTGTATGAGGAAAGTGAGGAACTGCCCCGCCTGGTATTTCACCGGCTTCCCGTCCGCACTTTCAAAATGGTAAGTGAACGCGTCCGGCGTTTCCTGTATGATGCGGGTAATGCGTAATTGTATGTAGAGATCGCGCATGGTCGGGCTAAGCGCCCCGCGCAGCGGCGGGACGTATACGGCCGTTATGAGTTGGAATGAACGGTTATTTTGCTGCCAAGCATCTCGCGCACGGCCGAAGCGATGGCGATGGCGTCGTACCCTGCCTCGCGCTGCAGCTCGGCGGGTTTGCCGTGCTCTATCAGGCGGTCCGGGATACCGAGGCGTTTGATCTCCGCTTTGTAATCGTTGTCCGCCATAAATTCCAGCACCGCGCTGCCAAAGCCGCCCTGCAGGGCGCCGTCCTCAACGGTGATCACGCGGTCGTATCGCTGGAAGATGTCGTGCAGCATTTCGGTATCGAGCGGTTTTACAAAACGCATATCGTAATGCGCAGGTTGCAATCCGTCTGTCATCAATTCTTTCATGGCCTCGGTCACGAAGTTGCCGGGGTGGCCGAGCGAGAGGATGGCAACGTCGCGGCCGTCCTGGATCTTGCGGCCGGTGCCGATCTTTATTTCGGCGAAGGGCCTGCGCCAGTCGGGCATCACGCCTTCGCCGCGCGGGTAGCGGATCACGAAGGGCGATTGGTTGGACGGCAATTGCGCGGTGTACATGAGGTTGCGCAACTCTTCTTCGTTCATGGGCGCGCTGACGATCATGTTCGGGATGCAGCGCATGTAGGGAATATCGTACGCACCGTGATGGGTGGCGCCGTCTTCCCCTACCAGGCCCGCACGGTCGAGACAGAAGATCACGGGCAGCCGCTGGATGGCTACGTCGTGCACCACCTGGTCGTACGCCCTTTGCATGAAAGAGGAGTAAATATTGCAGAAAACGGTCATGCCCTGCGTGGCGAGCCCGGCGGAGAGCGTAACGGCGTGCTGTTCGCAGATGCCGACGTCTATCGCGCGGTCCGGCATTTTTTCCATCATCCATTTGAGGGAGGAGCCGGAAGGCATGGCGGGCGTAATGCCCATGATGTTTTTATTCTGTTCGGCCAGCTCGATGATGGTATGGCCGAATACGTCCTGGTATTTGGGCGGCTGCGGCTTTTCGATCACTTTTTTGTAGATCTCGCCGGTAATTTTGTCGAACAGGCCGGGCGCGTGCCATTTGGTCTGGTCCTTTTCCGCGAGCGCATATCCTTTGCCTTTGGTGGTGTTGATATGCAGCAGCTTGGGCCCGGGGATGTTCCGCAAATCCTGTAGCGTATCCACCAGCTTGGTGATGTTATGCCCGTCTATCGCGCCAAAGTAGCGCAGGTTAAGGCTTTCGAACAGGTTGCTGGATTTGGACAGCATGCCTTTGATGCTGGCTTCGAGCCTGGAAGCCGTGTCCCGCGTGAATTTTTTGCCGACCGGCAGCTTCCCCAGCAGCTTCCATACGTCGTCGCGGAGCTTGTTGTAGGTGTGGGAAGTGGTGATGTCGGTGAGATATTCTTTCAGCGCGCCCACGTTCGGGTCTATGGACATGCAGTTGTCGTTCAGGATAATGAGCAGGTTGGCGTTGGAAACGCCCGCGTGGTTGAGCGCTTCGAAGGCCATCCCGGCGGTCATTGCGCCGTCGCCGATCACGGCGATGTGCTGCCGGTCGTGCTCGCCTTTGTTCTTCGAAGCGATGGCCATGCCCAATGCCGCGCCGATGGAGGTGCTGGAGTGGCCTACGCCAAAGGTGTCGTATTCGCTTTCGCCACGGTTCGGGAACCCGCTGATGCCTTTGTATTTACGGTTGGTATGGAACACGTTCTTCCTGCCGGTGAGTATCTTGTGGCCGTAGGCCTGGTGGCCAACGTCCCACACCAGCTGGTCGTAAGGCGTATTAAATGCATAATGCAGGGCTACGGTAAGCTCTACCACGCCCAGGCTGGCGCCGAAGTGGCCGCCATGCACGCTCACTACGTCGATAATGAACTGGCGCAGCTCGTCGCACACCTGGTGCAGCTGTTCCTTGTTCAATTTCCGCAGATCAGACGGGTATTCGATCTGGCTCAGTAATTGGCCGGCCGTAATTTCCATATCAGCATTAGGGTTTAATGCCCAAAAATACATGTTTTTGCGCTATTCGCAGCCCTCCCATTTAAACGGCCCTGCAACCATTGATAAAAATTGGGTTTCCCGCCATTAGGCCAGTCGGTATTTTTGGCCGGAAGCGGAGTTTATCAGAAGACTTTCGCTATCTTTTCAAGGATGTTTAAACGCATTTCAAAATATTGGTGGTGCCAGATACTCGGGTGGGGAGCGAATGCCTTTCTTTTCTTGTTCTTCGGCTTTTTTTTCAACCAGATAGACGGCACGCAGGTGCAGTACATCCTTTCCTATTCCCTGCTGGGGATTCTTGTCACGCATGGATTCAGGACCGTTATCGTCAAATACAAATGGATAGAGAAGCCGTTTGAGAACGTGGCGATCTATTTCTTTTTCGGCATTCTCGTATGCTCGGTCGTGGATTCGTTCCTGCTGGCATGCATTTCGCATTTTGTGCTGCCCGGCCCGCCGGAGGGCGATTTCCAGGAAAGCTGGATAAGGGCCTTCTTTTCGCAGACGATGTTCATGTTCCTCTGGGCGGTGATCTATTTCCTCTGGCATTACGTGGAAGAAAGCCGCAACTCGCAGGTAGGCCAGCTGAAGCTGGAGGCCACGGTGCGCACGCTGGAGCTGAAAACGATCAAAAGCCAGCTGAACCCGCACTTCATCTTCAACGCGCTCAACAGCATCAGGGCGCTGGTAGACGAAAACCCGCGCCGCGCGCGCACCGCCATCACCGAGCTGAGCAATATCCTGCGCAATTCCATGCAGGCGGACAAAGCGGAAACGGTGAGCCTAGAAAACGAACTGAGCATCGTAAAAGATTATCTTGCACTGGAGAATATACGGTTTGAAGAAAGGCTGAAAGTGCAGTACGACATCGACCCGGAAACGCTGGAGCTGCCCGTGCCGCCGCTGATGCTGCAAACCCTCGTCGAAAACGCCATCAAGCACGGCATTTCGCGCGAAGTGAAAGGGGGATTGATACTGATCGGCTCGCACGTGCACGATATGCGCCACGAGATCACGATCAGGAACACGGGGCAGATCGTGGAAGACCTGAACGGCAACGGCTTCGGCCTGGCCAGCACCCGGCAGCGCCTCGGCATCCTGTTCGGCAAGCGCGCTTCTTTCGAGATCTACAACCTGGATAATGCCATGGTGGAGGCCAAAGTGCAGATGCCTATACTCTAACTACCTGAATTTCAAGTATATTTACGCGTCTTTGGGACGATAAACATCATCATCAACCGAAAAAGACTGACTGTAACATGAAAAAAGCATTGATCATAGACGATGAACGACTGGCCAGGAGCGAACTGAAAAAGCTGCTGGCGGACCACCCGGAGATCGTGGTGGTAGGAGAAGCGGTGAATGCAAAAGACGGTATGGAGAAGATCGAGTCGCTGCGGCCCGATCTCCTGTTCCTCGATATCCAGATGCCGGACAAGACCGGTTTCGACCTGCTGGCCGAGCTGGAAAGAACGCCGCAGGTGATCTTTACCACCGCGTACGACGAATACGCGCTGAAAGCGTTCGAATACAATGCGCTGGACTACCTGCTGAAGCCCATAGAGCCCAAGCGCCTGGCGGACGCGATCCACAAGCTCCACCAGGTGGACGAAAAAGAGCGCC
>JBQCFV010000258.1:0-6484 GCA_051958695.1 Chitinophaga sp.
GCCAGTATATGCCCGTTAAAATGAACGGGGAAAGCTGAACAGGCTTTTCTTAACGCTGCGGGGCCTTCCGCAGCGCCGGTCCTGCCTTTGTTGCGGCGTACACCTTCGTCCGACGCGAAACCGAGGAATGCGATGCCTTTCTGGCCTTTCGACAATGCGGGCAGCGGTTCGCGTTCGAGGTTTACCGGTTGTATTAACTGATGCCAGCGGAGAAGGGCCGGGTCGGAGCCGTCGGTCCTGGCGTGCCAGTTATTTTCGGAGGGTCGTTGGTAGCATATTAGCGTCATGGCTATTCTTTTTTTGAGGTGTTAACACCGTTGTTGAAATGTCGCTTCTTACAACACCATCTCGCCTCCTTTCCAAACCGCCACCGGCTTCATTCTCCCCTGATAATACAATATTTCCCGGTAATCCGCGCAAGGATAAGCCTGCAGATCCGCCCCACCACGAATTACCCCCAACGCTTTGTCGGCGCGGAACGTAAGCCCCGCCAGCACTTCAGCCGTAGACAATTTCTCCGCCGCGCTCATTACCGCCGCCTGCATCAGCAGATCGCCCATCGGCGCAGACCCCGGGTTCCAGTCGCTCGCAATCGCAACGCATGCCCCGGCATCCAGCAGCTTGCGGGCCGGCGCGTAATGCATCCCCAACCCCAGTGAAGCGCCGGGCAATACAACAGCAACCGTTCCGGACGCAGCCAGTTTTCGTATATCCTGCTCCGTAGAGGCTTCCAGGTGGTCGGCAGACAATGCGCCAACCTCCACTGCAACGCCGGAACCGCCGCTGCTAAACTGATCAGCATGCACGGTAAGGCTGAAACCCCTGGCCGCAGCAGCTTCCAGGAAAGACCGCGCGGCAGCGGCCGAAAAGGCCGTTTCTTCAATAAAAATATCCACCCTTTCACACAACCGTTCTTCCTGCACCGCAGGCAGCAGCTCGTGCAATATCCATCGCAGGTAACTTTTTTCGTCGCCGTCAAAATCGCGGGGACGGATATGCGCGGCCAGGCAGGTAGGCACCAGCGTGGCTTTTGTATGCATGCCGGCCTGCCGGATGGCGCGCAGCATGGCCAGTTCCGATTCAAGGTTCAAACCGTAACCGCTTTTGATCTCTATGGTGGTAACGCCGTCTTGGAGATGCCGGTTCGCCCGGGCCACGGTGTTTTCAGTGAGCAGCGTGATATCCGCTTCGCGGGTTTTGGCCACGGAATCCCAGATGCCGCCGCCGGCGCGGGCAATGTCCAGGTACGACTTCCCCGCGATGCGCATGGCGTAATCGCGGCTGCGGTTGCCGGCAAAACAAATATGCGTATGGCAGTCCGTAAACCCGGGGAGCAGCACCAGCGGCTCGTCCATAAATTCCACTTCCGCAGCGGGATGTTGTTGGCGCAGTTCATCAAAACCGCCGTATTGCAACAGTTTCCCGTTTTCCAACAGCACGCCGGCATGCGCGATCACCTGCAGCATATCGTCCTGCAAAGCGCCTTTCAACGGAAGGCCGGCCAGCGGCAAAGCCTGTACGAATGGGCCGATGAGCTTCATATGCTTGTTTGTTTCTTTGTGAAATTACAATCCCATTCCGAAATGGTCCCGCACTTCGATCGCTTTTTCGTAACCGGCATCGGCATGACGGAAGATGCCCATCGCAGGATCGTTGTACAGTACGCGTTGCAGGCAAGCCGCCGCACGGTCTGTACCGTCCGCCAGCACTACCATGCCGGCATGCTGCGAATACCCCATGCCCACACCGCCGCCGTGATGGAAAGACACCCAGGTAGCGCCCCCCGCGGTATTGCTCATGAGGTTCAGCAACGTCCAGTCGGACACTGCGTCGGAACCGTCTTTCATCGCCTCGGTTTCCCGGTTGGGCGAAGCGACGGAACCGCAATCGAGATGGTCGCGGCCGATCACGATGGGCGCTTTTACTTTTCCGCTGCGTACCAGCTCGTTGAAGATGAGCCCGGCCTTTTCGCGCTCGCCCATGCCCAGCCAGCAGATGCGCGCGGGCAGCCCCTGGAAGGCCACGCGTTCCTGCGCTTTTTGCAGCCAGTTGTGTAAAGGTTTGTTATCTGGAAATGCGTCTATCAGCGCACGGTCTGTCGTGTAAATATCTTCGGGATCGCCGGAAAGGGCTACCCATCTGAAAGGCCCTTTCCCTTCGCAAAACAACGGCCGGATGTAAGCGGGCGTAAAGCCCGGAAAATCGAAAGCGTTCTTCTCGCCGCCTTCCCGCGCGAACTCGCGCAGGTTATTGCCGTAATCGAAAGTAACGGCGCCGCGCTTTTGCATATCCAGCATACACCCTACATGCCGTGCCATGCTTTTGAGCGAAAGCTCTTTGTAAGTGGCGGGATCGTTTTTTCGTAATGCCGCGGCTTCGGCAAGACTGAGCCCGTTCGGCACATAGCCGTTCACCGGGTCATGCGCGGAGGTCTGGTCGGTGAGGATGTCGGGAATGATGTTATCGCGAAGCAGCCTTTCCAGCATATCGCCCGCATCGCTTACAAGACCGACGGACAGCGCCTCACCTTTGGCCTGCGCTTCTTTTACCCACTGCAGGGCCTCTTCGTAGGAATGCGTCATGCGGTCGAGATAACGCGTGTCGATACGTTTCTGCAATCTTGCAGGGTCAACGTCCGCGCCGAGGAACACGGCGCCGGCCATAGTGGCTGCCAGCGGCTGCGCGCCGCCCATGCCGCCGATGCCCGCTGTAACGAGCAGCCTGCCTTGCAGATTGCCGTTAAAATGCTGGCGGCCGCATTCCACAAAGGTTTCGTAAGTACCCTGCAAAATGCCTTGCGTGCCGATGTAGATCCAGCTGCCCGCCGTCATTTGCCCGTACATCATCAGGCCTTTTGCGCGCAGCTCGTTGAAATGCTCCCAGGTGGCCCATTTGGGTACGAGATTGCTATTGGCCAGCAGCACGCGCGGCGCCTGCGGGTGCGTGCGTACGACGCCTACCGGTTTGCCGGATTGTATCAGCAGGGAATGTTCCTCGTCGAGCGTGAGCAGACTTTTGATGATCTGCTGCAAAGCCTCGCGGTTGCGCGCCGCCTGCCCGATGCCGCCGTATACGACGAGCTCGTCCGGGTTTTCGGCGACTTCCGCGTCGAGGTTGTTGAGCAGCATGCGCAAAGGCGCTTCGGTATGCCAGCTGCGCGCGTGCAGCTGCGTGCCGCGCGGGGCCTTGTAATGCGGGTGCGCCGCATACGTATCAAAAAAGCCGGAATGGTTCTTCATAAATACCGTTTAGATCGATCTGGTGAATGGCTGCGGCTTCGTTGGCCGCGCGTACGAAGGATTGATCTGCGATCACTTCCTGCAATGCATGTATGTCGTTGGCGAAGATGCGGTCCTTTTTGGCGAAGCTCACTTTTTCCCGCACGAACCGGTGACAGGCTTCCAGGACGGGCGCGGATCTCAGCGGCCGCCGGAAATCTATCGCCTGCGCGGCATACAGCAGCTCGATGGCGAGAATGTATTCCAGGTTGCCGGTCACCTGCAGCAGCTTGCGCCCGCTGATGGAGCCCATGGACACATGGTCTTCCTGCCCGAGCGAAGTCGGCACGCTGTCCGCGCTCGCGGGGAAACAAAGGGTCTTGTTCTCGGTTACCAGCGCGGCGGTAGTGTATTGCGGGATCATAAAACCGGAGTTGAGCCCCGCGTCTTCGATCAGCAGTTTCGGCAGCCCGAATCGCCCTTCTATCATCATATAACAACGCCGGTCTGAAATATTTCCCAGCTCTGCGGCGGCCACGGTGGCGTAATCCAGCGGAAGGGCGAGCGGCTGGCCGTGGAAGTTCCCTCCGCTGATAGTGTCTTCTTCAGAAAAAATAATGGGGTTATCGGTAACGGCGTTCAGCTCGATAACAACCAGGTCAAGAAGATGTTTCCAGGCGGTGCGCGAAGCGCCGTGCACCTGCGGGATGCAGCGCAATGAGTACGGGTCCTGCACGCGGCCGCAGTCCGCATGCGAAGCCATGATCTCGGAACCTTTCAGCAGAGAATCGAGCCGCTGCGCCACGAGCTGGTTGCCCGCAAACGGCCGTATGGCGTGCAGCCGCGGGTCAAAAGGTTTGGCGGTGCCCATCAGCCCTTCCAGCGACAATGCGCCGATAAGGTCGGCGGCTTCCAGTGCGTTGTGCAGCTTTGCCACGGCGGTAACCGCGAACGACAAAATGAACTGCGTGCCGTTGATCAGCGCCAGCCCTTCTTTCGGGCCCAGCACCACCGGCTGTTTGTGCTCCTGCTGCAATACTTCCGCCATAGGCGTTACGCGGCCCTTGTAATACACCTTGCCCAACCCGATCAGCGGTAAAAAGAGATGCGACAACGGCGCAAGATCACCGGAGGCGCCCACGCTGCCTTTCTCGGGCACCAGCGGCGTAATGCCCTGGTCGATATGCCAGAGAATGCGCTCCACCGTAGCGGGGTTCACGCCGGAATAACCCTGCGCCAGCGCCTGCACTTTGGTGATCAGCATCAGCCGCGCGACCTGTTCGGGGATAGGCGCCCCCACGCCCACGCTATGGCTTTGCAGGATGTTGTATTGCAGCGCCCGCGTATCTTCTTCGGATATCTTGGTGTCGCAAAGCGGGCCAAAGCCGGTGTTGACGCCGTACACTGTTCTATGCGCCTGCACGATGGCCTGCACATGGGCATGACTGGCGCCGATGCGCGCCATCACCGCGGGAGAAATGGCCCCGCGCACGCGCCCCGCCGCCATATCGAGGGCCGTGCTTACCGTCAGGCGGTCTTCGCCGTAATGGAATACCTTGCTCATGTATCTGTCGTTTTGGTGTATGCAGGCATCGAGCGCAGGATGCGGCCAGCCAGCGGATCGTTTTCCACCGCCCGTTCCAGCGCGCCGATCGCCTCGAGTATTCTGATGCTTTGTTTGTTTTCGGTAACAAGCGTTTCCATCGCCGTTTCAATGCCTTTCCATACGGGCAGCACTTCTTCCAGCAGCCCGCTTCCTTTTTTGGTGAGCATTACCCACTGGCGGCGCCCGTCTTCCTCGCAACGCGCGGTTTTTACCAGCCCTTTCTTTTTCAGGTTGCTGATCAGCTGGCTTACGGCGGAATGGGATACTTCCAGCTCGGTGGAAATGTCCATCAGCGTAAGACGGTTTTTGTCGGAAAGCAGGTAAAACAGCGGGAACCAGCTGGCATCAAAAGCAATGCCGGCCTGCGCGTACACTTTGTTGACCTCGGCGAGGAAATATTCGCTGAGCCGCCGTAAACGGCTGCCGAAGATCAGGTAACCCAGTTTTGGATAGAAGCTCATGTAAATTATATAAGTGCTTATATAATTTACAATATTAAGAAATCCGGCAGATACCACCGGATTTTTGAAAAATTATTTTTTCTTGACGTCGAACCAGACTTCCGACTGGTCTTCCACGTCCCCATTGTAGTTGATGGAAAGCTCTTCGCCTTTTTTTATGTCCCTGCGCGTTTTGATGGCCATGGTTTCCGCGTCGAAATCCATTTCGTATTCGCAGTTGGGGTTGTAAGCGTGGTTGTAGATTGAGCAGAAACCGAGCGCAATGCAGGAACGGGTCTCTCTTACGCCCCAAAGGAAAATGTAATTGTGCAGCTTCGTTTTGTCTACCACGCCGGTGTCTGAATTAGAGAGCACCAGTACGGGAGAAACTTCGATAAGGGTGCCGGCGGGAATCGGCTCTTTGGTGAAAACACCCCGGCCTTTTTCTTTGGTCTTTTGAATATACAAATACGGCTTGATCATAATCCACAAATGAATAAGAAGGCGTAAAGTAACACTAATACCTCCAGTTATCAAAATAACGGTGAATGATATTATTTTTGCGGGTATGATCAACTATAACCCGCGCGAATGGTTCACCTTTATTTTCCGCATCCATAAGGCCGATACCGTTAAAAAGCTGGCCCCCATGTTCTGCGCCATCGCGGTATACTCCGCCGTTATCGCATGGCTTGAGCTGGAAGTGTTCAGGCTTTCGGAAAAGGACCACCTCAAAAATATTACCAACATGCACGCGCTGCTGGGTTTCGTGATCTCGCTGCTGCTGGTGTTCCGCACCAATACGGCGTACGACCGCTGGTGGGAAGGCCGCCGGCAATGGGGGCTGCTGGTGAACCATAGCCGCAACCTGGCCATGAAGCTCCGTGCCATGCTGCCCGCCGGCCACCCTGCCGTGGATTTTTTCCGCACTATGATCCCCAATTATTCCGTGGCCATGAAGGACCATCTTCGCGGCGAGCATCACCCTTCCAAACTGGAAGGCATCAGCGGGGAAGACCTGGAGAAGATGAGCGGCGGCGTTCATGTACCCAATTACCTCGCCACGCTGATGATCAAAAAAGCGAACGAGCTGTACCGGCAGCAGGCGATCTCCGGCGAGCAGTTGATCACCCTCGATACGCAGCTGGAAGCGTTTACGGACATCGTAGGCGCCTGCGAAAGGATCAAAAACACGCCGATCCCTTTCTCCTACAGCGTGT
>JBQCFV010000259.1:0-3860 GCA_051958695.1 Chitinophaga sp.
ATACCTGAAGGAACATAACGTGCCGTACAATAAGCTGCACGACAAAGGTTTTATCAGCATCGGCTGCGCACCCTGCACCCGGGCCATAGAACCGGGGGAACATCCACGCGCCGGCCGCTGGTGGTGGGAAACCTCGAAAAAAGAATGCGGCTTACATAGCAGTTGATCAAGTTTAATAGCAAGATAATGAGTAGTATTCAATGGCAATTCCCGCGGGCCCTGGAAGATGAGGCGATCTACATCCTCCGCGAAACCGCAGCGCAATTTGAAAAGCCCGCCATCCTTTTTTCCGGCGGCAAAGACTCTATCACCCTCGTACGCCTGGCCCAGAAAGCCTTTCACCCGGGGAAGATCCCGTTCCCGTTATTGCATGTGGACACCGGTCATAACTTCCCTGAAACCATCCAGTTCCGCGACTGGCTCGTGGAATCCCTCGGCCTGGAGCTGATCGTGCGCAAAGTGCAGGACAGCATCGACCAGGGGAAAGCAAAGGAAGAAACCGGCAAATACGCTTCCCGCAACGCCCTTCAAACCGTTACCCTCCTCGACGCCATCGAAGAGCTGAAGTTCGACGCCTGCATCGGCGGAGCGCGCCGCGATGAAGAAAAAGCCCGCGCCAAGGAAAGGATATTTTCCGTACGCGACGAATTCGGCAGCTGGAATGCCAAAATACAACGCCCCGAGCTGTTCGACCATCTCAACGGCAGGATACACGTCGGCGAGAACGTACGCGTGTTCCCCATTTCCAACTGGACGGAGCTGGACGTATGGAATTACATCCGTGAAGAAAATCTCGCCATCCCTTCCATCTACTTCTCCCACGAGCGCGAGATCATCGAGCGCGACGGGATGTACTGGCCTTATTCCGAATTTCTCAATACTTCCGAAGAAGAAGTGCCTTTCCGCACGAAAGTGCGCTTCCGCACGGTGGGCGATATGACCTGTACCGCGGCCGTACTGTCCGATGCCGACAAGCTGGAAGACATCATCACGGAAATACTCGCCGCCAAGATCTCCGAAAGGGGCGCGAGGATCGACGACAAACGTTCCGAAGCCGCGATGGAAAAACGCAAGCAGGCCGGATACTTTTAATCACGAACAACGAATTTTTCAACATGGACGTTTTACGTATAACCACCTCCGGTAGTGTGGACGATGGCAAAAGCACCCTCATCGGGCGCCTTCTCTTCGATACAAAATCCATCACGCAGGATAAAATGGAAGCCCTCACGGCTGCCAGCAAACGCAAGGGGCTGGACTTCACCGATCTTTCCCTCCTCACGGACGGCCTCATCGCCGAACGCGAACAGGGCATCACCATCGACGTGGCGCATATTTATTTCTCCACGCCCAACCGCAAATACATTATCGCCGATACGCCCGGCCACTTTGAATATACCCGCAACATGGTTACCGGCGCTTCCACCGCCCAGGTTTCGCTCATCCTCATCGATGCGCGCAAAGGCATCGTGGAGCAAACGTACCGTCACTTCTTCATCGCCTGCATGCTGCGCATCCCCCACCTGGTGGTGTGCATCAACAAAATGGACCTGGTGGATTACGACGAAACGCGCTATAACCAGATCACGGAAGATTTCCAGCAGCTGCTGAAAGGTTCTTTCTACGAAGGGAAGGACGTGCAGATCGTGCCCATGTCGAGCCTGTATGGTGAAAACGTAGTGACCAGCACCGAAAAGATCGGCTGGTACAAAGGGCTGCCCCTGCTCGATTACCTGGAAAAGATCACTTTTGACGCGGACGATCACGAGCACCCGGCACGTTTCCCCGTGCAATACGTGATACGCCCGAAAAACGAGCAGTATCACGACTTCCGCGGTTTCGCCGGCAAAGTGGCCAGCGGCAGCTTTCATGTAGGTGAAGAGATCGTATCGCTGCACAACGGGCAGCGCAGTAAAATAAAATCTATCGAAAAATTCGAGCAGCAGCTGGATTCCGCGCATGCGGGAGACAGCGTGGTGATCACGCTCGAGGACGAGATCGATATCAGCCGCGGCAACCTGCTGTCCACAACGGGCAATATTCCCGAAGGCCGCAAGGAACTGACCGCGCAGATATGCTGGATGGACCAGCAGAAACTGACGCCCGGGAAAACTTACCTGCTCCAGCACGGCGCCAACCGTATCAAGGCGAAAGTGCAGCAGATACTGGGCGTGAGCGAAGTAACCACTAACCGCACCGAAACCAGGACCGAAATGGGCCTCAACGATATCGGCCGCATTTCCCTCAAAACCGCCCAGCCCGTATTCGCGGACGCATATGCAATAAACCCGGCCAACGGCACGTTTATTCTCGTGGACGAATTTAGCAACTCCACCGTGGCGGTAGGTTTCGTGGAATAACAAAGGACCATCTGTCAACTAAAATAAAAAGCCGGCGCAAACGTTGCCCGGCTTTACTTTTTTAATTCCCTTTCGCCATGCGCGTTTCCCGCGGCTCCGGCGGCGCTACGTCCAGCCACACCAGCTTCACGCTTTTCCTGTTTTCCGGCGAGCGCGCCAGCGTAACCAGTCTCCGTTTTTCCGCATCATAATCCGAAATGGAAAACATCGCCACCTGCCGCTCGTCCGTCGAAAACACGAGGTTGCGGCCGGGGATCGTTTCCTCACCCTGCAATTCATAAAAATACCCGTAACAGTTGCTGATATCGCGGATAGCGGCCTGCTTGCCGCGTTCCAGCCGTTTATGTCTTTCATCGAGATCGTTCACGAGAATGTAGCCGGGAATGTAAGTGAAGAACTTGTAGCGGTCTTCCCAATTCACCGTCTCCTGCACGTTCTCGCGGTTCTTCACATAAAACGGTTTCATGATCATCCCCTGGTTGATCTGCCGCTTGGGCACCATCCAGCTGTTGACCTCCCGGCCTTCCGCGCTGAAGTCCACCACTGCCACGTTCGCCAGCACCGTGCTCACCACCGTGGGAATGTTGTTCATCATGCGCACGCGGTTGTCCAGCTCTTCGAACACGATGGCGTAGGAACCGTCCGGCTTGATGAAGATGTTCTGCGGCACGCCCGCGTACCCTTCTTTCGGCCCGAACACTTCCATGCTTTTGCGGTTCACTTTGTCAAGGAATATTTCGCGGGAAAAGGACACTTTCATGTTGTGCAGCTGCACCGTGGAAAGGAATGTGCTGGTGCGCGGCGCTTTTTTATCGTCCTCTTTCACCGCCTGCATCAGCAAAAGCTGGTCGGTGTAAGGATTGTATTTTACAAAACCGCCCACCGTATTCACGCCTTTCGGGAATTTGAGGTCGTGGAAAGAAAAGAAGATCATGCCTTTGTCGAGCGTGGCGAGCTTCATCACCGTGCTGTCTTTCAGCTCCGGCGTTTTATACGACTCCATGCCGAGTATGCAAAGCTGCTCTTCGCCGATCACGGCCATATCCCAGTATTGAAAAGGAAGGTCATGATCGAAATTTTTGAACCGCGCGCGGCTGATCTCGCGGTGTTTTGCGCCGTAATGCACGATCTGGTAGCCACCGTCCTCTTCTTCGGTATTAAAATACATCCACACGGCGTAACTCCCGCTCCAGGGATCTTTGATCACAAGAAAATCGGAAGCCGTGCTCACTTTCTTTTTGCGGAGATTGATCTTGTCCGGCTCGGCGATCACGCTGTCTTCCTGCAATTGCCCGGAAAGCCCGCTGATCGTGAGCCTTCGCAGCCGCGGATGTTTCAGCTCGCGGTCGCTGATAAACACGGTGGCGTTTCCGCCCGCTTCAAAAACCGCATCGAGGTGGCCGCCTTTGTACGAAGCGAGGCTGATGGTGGAAGGTAGTGTATCCACTCTTTTGTACGCCGAATCGAACAGTTGGATGGCGAGGCCGTCGCGGCTGGTAT
>JBQCFV010000260.1:0-4282 GCA_051958695.1 Chitinophaga sp.
AAACCCACGGGGATAAGGATCCCGAAAAGCCATACCCCGACGAAGCTGATTAGCCCGTTGTATTTCGGGTGGTTCAGACCAAAGGTCTGGCAGGCGCTTTTAAAGCCGTGGATGAGGTGGAATGAAAGGGCCACCATGCCGAGCACGTACAGCGCCACGATCCAAAGCTCCCTGAAGGCGAACCATACCACTTCGTATAGGTTGCCTACTTCGGTAACGGCGCCGTAGCTGACCGTGCCGATGTCGCCGTAATGCATCGCCCACCAGAACTGCGCGAGGTGAACAACGAGGAAAATAAAAAGAACGCTGCCCATGATGGCCATCTGCCGGCTGAACCAGGAGGATGTTTTGTTGCCGGGACGTACCGCGTATTTGACAGGACGGGCGGTCCTGTTACGGAAAGTGAGCTGGATGGCGATGAATGCGTGGATGAGGATCACGATTTTTAACCCCCAGGCGATAAACTGGATCAGGCCGTTATGCCCCATGAATGCGGCATAGGTGTTAAAAGCCTCTCCCCCGTCTTCTTTCAGCAACGCAAGATTACCGGCCAGGTGCACGATCACGAATGAGCACAGGAACAGACCGGTAGCACCTACCAGCAATTTTTTACCAATAGAGGTATTAAAGAATTGCGACCATTTCATAAGATACGTTCTAAGCTTCCTTTAGTATGAATAAATAAGTGAAATGTCGGGCAAATTTATAACATGAAAAATTAAAACCAAATGATATTTATCACGAAACAGCCTTACTCAAGGCGGCGCATCATCCAGTTATCTACGAGATTAAACAGGTGCTGGGGAAGAAAAGTTCGCCATTTCGGCTCGTCAAAGAGGTGCACGTAGTGCTCCAGGCGGGAACGCTCGAACTCTTCCCGCGTATGCTCCGGCAGGTTGAGCAGCACGATCCAGCCGCCTTCGTCCCGCACGTCTTCCCACCATTCCTCGTAATAACAGTCATCCGAAGAATGGAAGTTGAGCACGTTCTCCCCGATCAGGAGGAACTTGTAAATGCCTTGCGCAATGAGCACGTCGATCACGTCCCGCTTGAGGGTCATGATGTTGTTCTCCACCGCGTCGTTCCATTCGCCCATCATTTCGATGATGGCGTAATTGAACTGGTAATCGGCGAACAGGATCTTCATATACAGGTTGGGAGCGCCGAAGTCATCCCACTGGGGATGAATGTAGTAGTTGTATATGGTGTTGGTATATTCGAACTCGCTATATTCACGCCCATAGAATGGAGACAGCTCATCTTCTTCCGCTGTATACAGGTGCCGCCAGTTATAGAAGGGTTCTATCTCATGCATGACGGCAATTTAATGATTTTTTACTTTCTGCTTTCCACCGCTTTCTTCACGCTGCCGAACTCCAGCAGCAGTTCTTTCGCGGTGCCGTAGTCGCTCAGCTGCAGCTGTTCCATTACCATTTTCACGCCCCTGTCCACCAGCTTTTCGTTGCTCAGCTGCATGTTCACCATCTTATTGTCTTCCACCCTTCCCAGCTGTATCATCACGGCGGTGGAGATCATGTTGAGCACGAGCTTTTGCGCGGTGCCGCTTTTCATGCGCGTGCTGCCGGTCACGAACTCCGGGCCTACGATCACTTCCACGGGGAAATCGGCATGTTCGGAAACGGGAGCGCCGGGGTTGCAGCTGATGCTGCCGGTGGTAATGCCGTTTTCGCGGCAGGCTTTCAGCGCGCCGATCACGTAGGGCGTGGTGCCGCTGGCGGCGATGCCCACCACTACGTCCTTATCGCTGATGTTCCATTGCAAAAGGTCGCGCCAGCCCTGCTCGCGATCGTCTTCCGCGTTTTCCACCGCGCGGCGGATGGCGGAGTCGCCCCCGGCGATCAGCCCTACTACCAGCCCCTGCGGCACGCCGTAAGTGGGCGGGCATTCGGATGCGTCGAGTATGCCCAAACGGCCGCTGGTGCCCGCGCCCATATAAAACAGGCGCCCGCCTGCCAGCATTTTGTCCGCAATGGCGGCGGTGAGTTTCGTGATCTCCGGGATCACTTTTTCAACGGCGTCGGCTACGGTTTTATCTTCCTTATTAATATTGACGAGCACTTACTGCACCGTAATTTTTTCGAGGTGATGGTAGTGGCTTGCCTGTTCGGTTACTTTTTTAAATGCCATATGGGGAAAAATTATGCTTCTTCATGAAAAACGGCGAGCCCGTCCATCGGGTTCTGGAGTATCCGGCCGAGCTGCAGTTCGTAGAGCTGGCAGAGTTGCTCCAGGATGTCCCTGAAATGCCAGGCCACACTGCCGGCGAAGTGAAGCGGCGCCGTCCAGCTTTCGCTGTATTTATAAAGGTGGTTAAAGAAAAAATCGTTGAGTCCGTCTTCGAGGATGTTCTCGATCATATAATGCCCGCGGTTCTCGGCGAGAAAGGGGGCGAACGAGGCGAGGAAACGGTTGGGCAGCGGCCCGCGGTACACGCGGTCGAGTATCTGCTCCTGCGTGACGTTGAACTTTTCGTCGAAACGGAAACGCATTTCTTCGTCGAAGGTCTGGTAGAGATAATATTGCAGCACCTTTTTGCCCAGCAGCGCGCCGCTGCCTTCGTCGCCCAGGATGAAGCCCAGGCCGGGGTTATTCTTCACGATCACCTTGCCGTCGTAATAACAGGAATTGGAGCCGGTGCCCAGGATGCTGGCGATGCCCGGCTCGCGGCCGCAAAGGGCGCGGGCGGCAGCCAGCAGATCGGTGTTCACCTCTGTTTTCGCCTGCGGCCATACGGCATGCAGTGCCTTTCGCACGATGCCCACGCTTTGTTCGCCGGCGCAGCCGGTACCATAAAAAAAGACCGCTTCCGGCAGCCTCTCCGCCGCCATCTGCGGCAGCAGCTCCCCCCTGATAAGTTCCTCTATCTGAACGCTGGTCTGGAAATAAGGACTGATGCCCTGCGTAAAGTAAGTGCTGCGCTGCTTACCGTCCATCAGGCACCATTCTGTTTTTGTAGACCCGCTATCCGCTACCAGCGTAACTTTCGAAGCCATATCCGTTCGTTTATGAAATTAAGGTTGAGATGTCGATGTTTTGCTTGTGAATATGTTATTTTTGCTCACAAGTTAAGCAAAAGGGTTATTCCCGTCAACGTTTTAAATATTCATATGTCGGACAACAGGAAGTTAAAAGTGTTTCTGCCTCTGTTATTTGCCCTGGTTCTCGCGTTGGGCATGTACCTCGGGCACAAAATGCCCCAGATCCGCAACAGCGATTCGCGCGCTTTTTTCAGGAACAATAAAGGCACCATCCAGGAAGTGATGGACCTGCTGAAGTATAATTATGTGGACACGCTGGATGTTACCGCCGCGCAGGAAGAAGCCATCGAAGGCCTTCTTTCCCATCTCGATCCGCATTCCGTTTATATTCCCCCCGCCGACGTGCAGGAAGTGAACGAAGAGCTGGACGGCAACTTTGAGGGCATCGGCGTGGAGTTCAACATCATCCGCGATACCGTCAACATCCTCAACGTCATATCCGGCGGCCCGTCCGACGCGGCCGGCCTGCTTACCGGCGACAAGATACTGCGGGTGAGCGATTCCATCGTGGTCACCGGCAAAACCATTTCCGCCGAAAGGATACGCAAGCTGCTGCGCGGCCCGCGCAACTCCACCGTAAAAGTGAGCCTGCTGCGCGGCAACCGGGAGCTGGACGCTACCATCAAACGCGGCATCATCCCGCTGAACAGCGTGGACGCCAGCTATATGGCCGCGCCCGGCGTAGGTTATATCAAGATCAACAAATTCGCCGCCACCACCTATACCGAGTTCATGGAAGCTACGCGCAAGCTGCAAAAGCTCGGCATGCAGAAGCTTATCATCGATCTCCGGCAAAACGGCGGCGGGCTGCTGGATGCGGCCACCCGCCTGGCAGACGAGCTGCTGGACGGCAATAAACTCATCGTATACACGCAGGGAAAAAATTCCCCGCGCCAGGATTACCGCTGCTCACGCCCCGGCATCTTTGAAAAAGGCGCACTGGCCATATTGGTAGACGAAGGCTCCGCCTCCGCCAGCGAAGTGCTCGCCGGCTCCGTGCAGGAATGGGACCGCGGCGAGATCATCGGGCGCCGCAGCTTTGGCAAGGGCCTCGTGCAGGAACCGTTCGACCTCAGCAACGGCGGCACGCTGCGGCTTACCATTGCAAGATATTACCTGCATAGCGGCCGCAGCATCCAGAAAAGTTACGAGAACGGCCGCGAAGCGTACGAGGAAGACATCGCCAACCGCTACAACCACGGCGAGTTCCTCAACCGCGACAG
>JBQCFV010000261.1:0-6497 GCA_051958695.1 Chitinophaga sp.
ACATTATGCTTACCACCGTGCTGCAACCCGCCCTCACCCTTAATCAGCAATTTATGCTCAGCGTGGCCGTCGCCCTCGGCGCGTTCGACTTCTTCAGCAAATACGCGGGGGAAGAGACCCGCATCAAATGGAGCAACGATATTTACTGGCGTGACAGAAAGGCAGGAGGCATCCTGATAGAGAACGTTTTACGCGGAAATGTATGGCAATATGCCATCGCCGGGATGGGGATCAACATCAATACGGCGAAGTTCCCCGATCATCTGCTTAACCCGGTGTCGCTGCGGCAGATCACCGGCAAAACCTGGGACAGCCTTGAGCTGGCGTACGATCTCTGCCGTTGCCTCGACGAGCGTTACAGCCGTTTGCACCCCGCCGTATTCGACCAGCAGCTGGCCGAATACAAATCGCACCTGTACCGTCTTCACGAGCCCGCGCTGTACAGGATCAACGGCGATATTTTCCAGGGCGTGATCCACGATGTGCTGCCGGATGGAAGGTTATGCCTCGAAAAAGGGAAAGAAATGCTGGAGCTTGGGTTCGGGGAAGTGGAGTTTATTTTTACGGATTAGCGTTGGAGTTTATCAGAAGCGGCGGCGGCGAAGACCCGGACCTGCTTTTCGGCCAATAAAAAAAGCCAGTTTAACAACTGGCTTTTGGAGAAGTGGAATTTGTAAAGACAATTTCTGACGGCTTCTCCAAAAACGCCAGTCATGGGATAATCCCTTGATTTTGGTCAATAAATGGAGGTTTACAAGATGTAGATTCTTTTTTGTCCTGCCAAATATATAATTGCATCAATTGTTGCAATTCCCCCCAAAACTGCGCTGGCGCCGCATTCCAAAAATCCGCTGAATTTTGCAACTTACCGTTTGAATCATGCAATTGCCGTGAAAGCGATGCGGCCTACCTTTGCCTGCATAAAATCCTATTCAATGCAATACAGAACTTTAGGCAAATCAGAGGAGAAAGTTTCGGCCATCGGGCTGGGCTACATGGGCATGGCGTTCGCCTACGGCCAGCGGGACGACCAGGAATCGCAGGCAACGCTGGAACTCGCGCTGGAGCTGGGCATTAACTTCTGGGATACCGCCGATATGTACGGCCAGGGGTATAATGAGGAACAGCTTTCCAAAGTGCTGGCCACCCGCCGCAAAGACGTATTTCTCGCCACCAAATTCGGTTTTCGTTACCGGGAAGACGGGTCCACCTATTTCGACGGCTCGCCGGAATATCTCAAAAAAGCCTGCGATGCAAGCCTGAAGCGGCTTGGCGTGGACGTGATCGATCTCTATTACGCGCACCGCGTAGACGATAAAGTGCCCATCGAAGACACCGTGGGCGCTATGGCCGATCTGGTGAAAGCCGGTAAAGTGCGCTACCTCGGGCTTTCCGAGGCATCCGCGCAATCGCTGCGCAAAGCCAGCGCGGTACATCCCATCACCGCGCTGCAAAGCGAATATTCGCTTTTTGTGCGCGACATCGAAAAAGAGATACTGCCTGCCGCCCGCGAGCTGGGCATCGGCATCGTGCCGTACAGCCCGCTGGGAAGGGGCGCGCTCACCAACACGCTGCGCGACGTGAGCAATCTCGACCCAAACGACTTCCGCCGCAACCTGCCCCGCTTCCAGCAGGAAGCCTTCGAGCAGAACCTGCGCATCGTGAACGCGCTGGAACAGACGGCTAACGGGAAAGGCTGTACGCTGCCGCAACTGGCGCTGGCCTGGCTGCTGGCGCAGGGCGAAGACGTAGTGCCCATCCCCGGCACGAAACGCCGGAAATACCTGCAGGATAACGCGGGGGCGGTGGATGTGAAACTCAGCAAAGAAGAGCTGCAGGCCATCGATTCGCTGATGGCGGGTTACGAGGTGAGTGGAGAACGGTATAACGAAGGATCGATGAAACTGGTGAACCGCTGATCGGCTCCGGCAAAGCATGGAATGCTCCCGAAAAGCCGCATGCCGGCAGGCGTGTATCCGTAAGTTGGAGATCAAAAAAGCCCCTGAAAAAGCATCAACTTTTCAGGGGCTTTTTTGATGGATAAATTCAGTCCGAAGGAAATTGCAGAAGGGAAAGCAGATAATTCACGAAGCCTTGTAACCCCAGTCCTGCAGCCACTTCAGCACCTTTTCGCGGTAATCGCCCTGGATCAGTACCTGCCAGTCCTTCACGCTGCCGCCGGTGCCGCATTTTGTTTTCAGCTCCTTTCCGAGCTTTTCGAGATCGGCTTCCTTCCCGATAAAACCGCTTACGACGGTCACCGTTTTACCGGCGCGCTGTTTGGTATCCAGCTTCACTTTCAGCTTTTGCTGCGCGGGGGGAAGGGTTTCCTGCTCCTGCTGCTCTTCATGTTGGTATTGGGAACCGGGATCGGTGGAGTACACGATACCGTTGGCAGAATTTCTTTTTTTGCTCATAACACACGTTTTATTTGTCCTGCGGAACGACGACCTGCAGCGCCCCGGGAACGATACGAAAATACACCGTTTTGCCGTTCAGCGGCACCGCGTCGCCGTCTACCTGCAGGCAATGGAGACGGGGGCTGCTTACGGTGATCTCTTTCCCGGTAAAATGTTTCATAAAACGGCTGCGGTCGATAGTGCCGCGCAGCGAATGGACGCAGATGGGCAGCAGGTGGAGGAACTTCACGGGCGGCATCAGGCATACGTCCAGCAGGCCGTCGAACACGCTGGCTTTTGGCGCCAGCTTGAACTCATAGCCGAACTGGTTGCCGTTGGCCACCGTCATCAGGAATGCTTTTTCCTGCGTTTCGTTCCCGTCCGTTTTGATCGAATACTGCGCCGGTTCGTACGAGGAAAATCCGCCGATCACCAGCCGCGCATAATTGATCAGCCCCCGTTTTTTGGAATGCTGGAAGCGGTCGGCGATCAGCGCGTCGAAGCCAACGCCGGCATTGCTGAGGAACAGGTGCTCGTTCGCATAGCCCGCGTCCATCGCCATTTTTTGGTCGGCGGCCACGATCTGCAAAGCCCGGTCCACGTCCAGCGGGATCTTTAATGCGCGCGCCAGCCCGTTGCCGCTGCCCAGCGGAACGATCGCCAGCGCCGTATCCGAGCCCACAAGGCCCTGCGCTATTTCATTGATGGACCCGTCGCCGCCTACGGCTACCACGGTGTGTACGCCGCGCCGCACGGCTTCGCGCGCAAGGTCGGCGCCGTGGCCAAGGTATTGGAGATAGACCGTTTCCACGGAAAAGCGGTCTGCCGGCAGCTGCCGCAGAATGGCCGCATCCATCTGTTTCTGCCGGTCGGTGCCGGCTTTGCGGTTGATGATGATAAGTATCTTCCTCAAGGAAATGTTTTATTTGTGCGGATGGATCACCGCTTTCAGGCTCAGGTCGAGGCTTACGGCGTGGTGAATAATGGCGCCGACGGATACAAAATCGACGCCGGTTTTGGCATAGGCTTCCACGTTGTTCAATGTAATGCCGCCGGAGGCTTCGGTTTCGCATTTTCCGGCGATCAGCTCCAGCGCGGCGGGTATCTGCTCCGGTGTAAAATTGTCCAGCATGATGCGGTGCACTTTGCCTGTAGCCAGTATTTCCTGTACATCGGCCAGGTTGCGCGCTTCCACTTCTATTTTCAGGTCGAGCCCGTTTTGCGCGAGATAGGCCACTACATTGTTCACCGCCGGCGTAATGCCGCCGCTGAAGTCGATATGGTTGTCCTTCAGCATGATCATATCGTACAGCCCAATGCGGTGGTTCACACCGCCGCCGATCCGTACGGCCTCTTTTTCGAGCATGCGGAAGTTGGGGGTGGTTTTGCGGGTGTCCAGCACTTTTGTATGATAGCTCTTGAGCTTGTCCGTATACCGGCGGGTAAGCGTGGCGATGCCGCTCATGCGCTGCATGCAGTTGAGCACCAGCCTTTCGGCCATCAGCAGCGTACGCACGGAGGATTCCACTTCGAAGGCCAGCTCGCCGGATACCATGTTGTCTCCGTCCTTTTTGAGGGCTTTGAACCTGGTTTGCGGGTCGAGGTGGTGAAAGATGGCTTCCGCCGCTTCCATGCCGGCCAGCACGCCGTTCTCTTTGATCTTCAGCTGCGCCGTACCGCGCACGCCGGCGGGGATGGAGGCCAGGGTGGTATGGTCGCCGCCGCCGATGTCTTCAGCGAGCGCGCTGCCGATAAATTGTTCCAATGCTTCTTTCTGTAACATATCCTTCCAAAATTGAAGGCAAGTTACAAACAAAAGGCTGCCCCGCGAAACACGGGGCAGCCCTCAATTCTTTTTCTCAAGCTATTGTTCCTTATTTGGACTCAAATCGTAATTCATTCAATACCAGCGAATTTCCTTTTTTCTGCAAGAAAAAAGACAGCCTGTACGGGCCATTGGCCGTTACGAGGTTGCCGATGCCGAAATAGGAACCGTTGCCTTCCCCTTTGTGAATGATCTCGAAGGATTTCACGGTGTTTTTGGCAAAGAAGTCTTTCAGGATGATCTCTGCCTGTGCCTTGCTGTAGGAGTTGTTCTTACCGGCGATGTTGATCTCTATTGTGTTATCGAGGTGTTTGCCCAGAGCGGCCGCATCGCCTTTCTTGATAGCAGCCACCACGTCCTCGAAGGGACCGGCCATCAGGGTAAAGGCTGTGAACATTCCGCCCGCCAACAATACCCCCAGCACAAAGATTAACTTTTTCATATCCGTTTTTTGGTTCGATGTATACTTTTATCAACCGCAGAGGGAACCAAAACTATGCCAAACTGTTGATGTTCAACCAATATCCCATTATTGTGCTATGTACTGCGTTGTTCCGCATTATAAATGAATACTATATAAAAAGACGCTCACATGTAAGCCGTTCTTAAAAATTTTAAATGCGAAAAGGGATGTTATTATTAATTTCACGACCCGATTCAACAACGGATTTTAATGTATGGAAACTAAAAGAGCGATCCTGATCATCATGGATGGCTGGGGCGAGGGCAAAGTACCGGCCGCAGACGCCGTCCAGCACGCAAATACTCCTTTCGTAGACAGCCTGTACGAGCAATACCCCCATAGTTCGCTCATTACCTGCGGCGAAGACGTAGGTTTACCCGAAGGCCAGATGGGCAATTCCGAAGTGGGTCACCTCAACATCGGGGCGGGCAGGATCGTTTACCAGGAGCTGCAGCGCATCAACGTCGCCGTACGCAGCGGGGAGCTGGCCGCCAACCCCGTGCTCCAGTCTTCCATGGATTACGCCCTCAGCAACGACAAAGCCCTCCACCTCATCGGCCTGGTGAGCGACGGCGGGGTGCATTCACATATCAGCCACCTTAAAGCCCTCACCACCATCGCGCATGCGCGCGGGTTGAAGAAGGTATTCATACACGCCTTTACCGACGGGCGCGACACCGATCCCAAAAGCGGGCTCGGCTACCTCGAGGACCTGCAGGCACACCTGGCGCAGACCACCGGCCGCATTGCCAGCGCCACCGGGCGGTATTACGCCATGGATAGGGATAAACGCTGGGAAAGGGTAAAGCTCGCCTACGACGCCATGGTGCTCGGCCAGGGCGCGCCCACCCGTGACATTCTCACGGCCGTTAAAGCGTCCTACGCCGAAGGCATCACCGACGAATTTATCAAACCCATCATCGTTACCGACGAGGCGCAGCAACCTATCGCCACTATACAGGAAGGCGACGCGGTGCTTTGCTTCAACTTCCGCACCGACCGTTGCCGCGAGATCACCGAAGTGCTTACGCAGGAAGCGTTCCCCGCTTTCGGCATGCAGCCGCTGGCGCTGAACTATACCACCATGACGGAATACGACAAATCGTTCCGCGGCGTGCACGTCATTTTCGATAACGACAACCTCGCGATGACGCTTGGCGAAGTGCTTGAAAAACACGGCAAAACGCAGATCCGCATCGCGGAGACCGAAAAATACCCGCACGTATCGTTCTTTTTCTCCGGCGGCCGCGAAACCCCGTTCACCGGCGAAAGAAGGCTGCTGGCGCCTTCTCCAAAGGTAGCCACCTACGACCTGAAACCCGAAATGAGCGCGCCCGAGCTGGCCGATCTCATCGTGCCCGAGCTGGAGCAAAGGACAGCCGACTTCATCGTGCTGAACTTTGCGAATGCGGACATGGTGGGGCATACCGGCGTATGGCCCGCCGCCGTTAAGGCCGTTGAGACCGTGGACGCCTGCGTGGCCCGCGTGGTGACCACCGCGCTGCTGAACGATTACGTGATCTTCCTCACGGCAGACCACGGCAACGCCGACTACATGATCAACGAGGACGGTACGCCCAACACGGCGCACACGCTCAATCCCGTGCCCTTCTTCATTATCAGCCACGATTTCAAGGGGCCGATCAAAAACGGCAAGCTGGGCGACCTTGCTCCCACTATCCTGCACTTCATGGGCCTGCCCATACCGCCGGAAATGACGGGTAACGTGCTCGTATAAACACTGCGGTCACAACGTTTTATCAACATACCAGGCCGGCGCTACCCAGCGCCGGCCTCTTTATTGCCTTAT
>JBQCFV010000262.1:0-3964 GCA_051958695.1 Chitinophaga sp.
TGAGCGGCGTACCCTGGGCATCTTTTACGATGCCGGTCACTTCCATGCGCGGCAAAGGCTGCAGCAATGTTTCCCGCCGGTCCGCCTCGCGCACCACGATGGTTTGATCGATGATCTCGTAGGTCAGCGGCTGGTCTTTAAAACAGATGTCCAGCGCTTTCCGGAGCGGAAAGTTCTTCACATCAATGTCCACACGCTGCGCCTTTTTGAGCAGCTTCGCTTCAAACCAGAGGCGGTAGCCCGTTTGCGCCTTTATCCTGTAAAGCACCGATTCGAGGCTGGCGGACTTTTTTGAAAGGGATACCGTCTGCGCCCGCCCGGCGGCAGCAGCGCTCATGAGAGCGGTAAAGACGAGGACGAATGTTAGCTTCATCACTAACAGGATTTTGGTAAATAAACCGGTAACTGACCGGGTACAGTGAGTTCGTAAAAGCATATCTTTGCTTTGTTTACGGGTGAAAGAAATAGCAGTCTGCCGATTGATCGTTTCTGCCTGCCCGTACGATACGCCGGAAGTGGTAACGACACTTCCGGTTTCTTTTTACGGGCGGCAGTATTTTGGTTGAATTGTTCCTATTGTGTTACGTATACCGTTCTTCCTTCGCGCCTGAAGCGGATGTCTTTCCGTTCCAGTATTTTCAGCACGCCGGCCAACGGTATGCTATGCCTGAGCTGCCCGGTGAACTTCCGCGCGGGCGGCTTCCCTTCATACCGCACATCTATATCGTACCAGCGCGAAAGCTGCAGCATGATCACGCGGAACTCCGTATCCCGGAAGTCGAAAAAACCGTTTTTCCAGGCCATGATGTTCGCGGTGTCCGCAGGCGACACCGCTATGCTGCCATTAGCCGCTACTACTGCCTGCTGCCCCGGTTTCAGCACGGAGCCCGGATTGCCGCGCGATATTTTTACCGCGCCTTCCAGCAGCGTAGCCTGCAGGCCGGGCAGATCGTTGTAGGCGTTTATGTTGAAGCTGGTGCCCAATACAGATATCAGCGAGCTGTCCGGCGCATGCACAAAAAAAGGCCGTGATGCATCGGCCGCCACTTCAAAATACGCTTCGCCGGTAACGAACACATGCCGCGCGTTTTTGCCGAACTGCGCCGGAAAACGCAGGGACGATGCGGCATTGAGCCATACGCGGCTGCCGTCGGACAAAGTAACGTTGTAGTGCAAACCCCTGGGAGTGGAAAGCTGGTGATACACGAGGCGGGCATCTTCCGCCGTGCCTTTTTCATATGCGATGCCCGCTTCCCGGCGGGTAACGGGCACACCGTCGCCGGCCGCCTGCGCGAAACCGGCGCTGTCCGCAAGGTCCAGCACTTTGCCGCCGGCCAGCGTGAGGGTGACATGTTTGGTATCGGGAGAAACGTTTCGCGGCGCGGCGCCAGCCGTTACCGGCGGCGTTTGGCGCTTGTCTTTCGCGGGCCACAAAAAGTACAGCGCGGCCGCGCCCGGCAGCAGCAGCGCCATGGCCGCGTAACGGAGCCAGCCGGTGGATATTCTGCGAAGGCCGCTTTGACCACCGCCATTGTTGCGGGCCGCCGCCAGCTTGCGCCAGGCGTTTTCCTTTAACTGCCGCAGCGTTTCCTCCGGGATGTCCGGCGGATGCACGCTCCAGTCAAAGGATAAGTACCATTGTTCGAGGATCGTTTTTTCTTCAGGGCTGCACTGCCCCGCGTTGTATTTTTTGATCAGCGAATGTATCCGGCTGCTGTCCATAACGCCTGTTTATAAGTAGAACAGGTGAACGGTGCGCCGGTACCATTCCTTTTCAAAATAAATTCGTGTACTTGTGGAGATGTTTTACCTGCAGGGTCTGGCGGATACGTTCCAGCGCTCTATGGAGCTGGTTTTTGACGGTCTGGTGCGAGATCATCAGCAGCTCGGCGATCTCTCCGCTGCTCATCATCTGTTCCCGGCTGAGCCGGTAAATTTCCTGCATTCTCGGGGGCATACCGTGGATGGCGGCCTGGAGCAAGTGCAGCAGCTCCTTGTTGCGGATGGCGCTGAAAATATGCTCTTCGGACAATACAGGCTCCGAAGGCTGCCTGAGCAGGTATTTCAGCCGCACGGACTGCTTTTCATAATAATTGAATATGCGGTTGCGGAGGGTGATAAAAAGAAAAGGCGCCAGCGAGTCTTCGGTCTCTATCCTGTCTATATTTTTCCATAAGGCCAGGAATACTTCCTGTACCATATCGGCGGCTTCGTCCTGCCGCCGCAGGCGTTTGCGGGCAAGCTGGAAAAGGTCGGGCCAGTATTTATCGAACAAAGCGCGGAAAGCCGCTTCGTCGCCCGTTCTTGCCTGTTCCAGTAAAAGTTTGTCCACCATTCGAAACAATATAGCGTAAATAAACGCTGGGCGTGCCCGCCAGCGATTGCCGTGATCATTAAGTTCTTTGCGAAAAGATGCCGCTAATTACAACGTGGCCCATAACGTGCTCATGCCTATCATCGGCAGGTAAATTAGCTGATTCCCCCTGTAACGAACAACTTTCGGCAATATCGCTCTATAAAATGCTAAAATAATATCGCCTCAACCTTTTCGCGACGGATTTGTAATTATACAAACCCTGACCTAAAAACCGCTTCATGGATTCACTCGCGCACATCAAAGTGATACTCGGGATACTGCTGGGGCTCAGCATCCGCCAATTGCTGAACGGCGCCATCAAGCTGGTGCAGCACCCCGACCGCAACCCGTTTTACTGGGTGCATTTCGCCTGGTCTTTTTACGTTTTCCTGCTTATGGTGCATTTCTGGTGGTGGGAATGGCATCTTACGCGCATTACGCACTGGACTTTCCCCGCTTATTTTTTTGTGATCATTTATATCATCGTGTATTATGTGATCTGCGCCCTGCTGTATCCCGACGATCTGAAGGACTACACCGGCTTCCGCGATTATTTTTATTCGCGCAGGAAATGGTTCTTCGGGCTGCTGGGCGCGAGCTTCGTGCTGGACGTAGTGGACACGCTGATGAAGGGAGTGGATTATTACCGGCACTTCGGCGTGGAATACCCGATCCGGAATGCGGTGCATGTGGTGTTGTGCCTGGTGGCGATGCGGACGAGTAACCCGCGGTTTCATGGTGTATTGGTGGTCGTGTTCCTGCTGTACGAGATCTCGTATATTTTGAGGTTGTTTATTAATCCCTGACCGAAATTTTTTTATCTTGATCCTTCAACGACGATCCCTATGCGATATTTTATCCCATTTTTATGCCTGCTTGCGGCATGCGGCCCGCAGGAGCAACACGATTGCGAAAAGTTCAGGACGGGGGAATTTGCGTTCGAAACCTCCAATCACCGGTATACGTTTATCCGCAATGATTCCATACAAAAAGAAATTAATCATAATACCGGAAAAATTACCACGCTGTCGGTAAAATGGATTTCCCCATGCGAATATGAGCTTGCATATATTTCTGCCGACCCTGCTGATCCGGCCCCGGAAATAGCTGAAAAGAAGAAATGGGTATTAAAAACAAAGATTACCAGTACAGGTCCCGATTTCTATGAATTTACAAGCTGGGAGGAAGGGGACGAGTTTCAGCTGACCGGTCGTATACGCCTTCTGAAACAATAAAAAAAATCCCTCCCGGCGTACCGGAAGGGACGTATTCGTAACGTGCAATCTATTCCAGCGTTTTGATCACGCCGCGGAAAAATCCTTCGGATTCGGCGATGCCGGGCAGCGGGTCGCTCATATCCTTTTCGTATTCGATGCCGGTTACACCGTTGAATTTTATTTTGTGCAGCGATTTGATCACACCCGCAAAATCGATCACACCGCGGCCGATCTCTATCGCTTTCCCTTTGTTGGACGCCGCCGTCACATCTTTGATATGCAGGTCGAAAATGCGGCTTTTATAGTCGCGGATGGCCTTGCCGGGCTCCTCGCCCGCCCTCATGGCATGCCCGATGTCAAGACAGATGCCCATGCGGGGATCGCGGTCTTT
>JBQCFV010000263.1:0-2583 GCA_051958695.1 Chitinophaga sp.
AAGCCAAACGCCGTGCAATAATAATGCGCCGCCTGTTTGGCGTTGCCCACGTAAAACTCCACGTAGTCCGTACCAAGCAGGGGCAGGAAATCCTGTTCTTCCTGCGCCGGTTTCGGTTTTACTGCTGCGCTGTTCATAAAAAGATTGTTTTGGTAATGATGGTTTTTGATGTTGATATTATACTAAGGTCAAAGCATACAGATGCTTGTTGATAAAATCGATCTCTTCCGGTGCGAGCCTGATGTCGATCGCCTTTGCGTTCTGAATGGCCTGTTCGGCGTTCCTTGCACCCACGAGCGCTACCGTAATGCCCGGCCGTTCGATGGTCCAGCGGATGACGAGCTGCGCCAGCGTGGCGTTCTTGCTTTCGGCCATCGGTTTGATGAGGCCGAGGAAAGCGTTGATGCGCGCGATGTTGTCCGGCTGGTAGAACTTCGTGGTGGGCCGGTGGTCGCCTTCCCCGAACTGGTGACCGGGTGTGATCTTACCGGTGAGGATGCCGCGCTGCAGCGGGCTGTAAGCCAGTATGCCTTTATTATTCTCCATACAATACGGTACCAGCTCTTTTTCAATGCTGCGTTCTACCATGCTGAAAGGCACCTGGTTGGAAGCGAGGCTGATCACGGCGTCCGCCTGTTTCATCTGCTCCACGTTGTAATTGCACACGCCGGCGGCGATGATCTTTCCCTGCTCCTGCAGGCGCAATACGGCTTCGAAGGTTTCTTCGATGGGCGTCGTAACGTCCGGCCAGTGGATCTGGTAAAGGTCGATGTAGTCCGTTTTCATGCGGCGGAGGCTTTCCTCGCATTCGCGGATCACGCTTTCTTTGCCGGCGTACTTGTAGATGTCGATGGCCTTGCCGCTGTTGTCTTTGCTGCTGAAGTTAAAAGTGCCTTTGGTGCCTTCCCAGGTCATGCCGAATTTGGTGAGCAGCTGCACTTTGTCGCGTTGGATGCCTTCCAGCGCTTCGCCTACGATCTCTTCACTGGTGCCCTGGCCGTAGATCGGCGCGGTGTCGATAGAGGTAACGCCCTGGTCGATGGAGGCCCTGATGGCTTCTCTCGCGTCCTTTCTTTCTGCGCCGCCCCACATCCAGCCGCCAATGGCCCATGCGCCGAAGGTAATGGCCGATACTTCCAGTTTGCTTTTTCCGAGTTGTCTGTATTCCATGCTTTTAATTTTTCCGTAAAAGTAATACCGGAAAATTTATTCCGCCCAGCTCATCACATATTGTCCGTCCTCGATACCCAGCGCGTTCTTCGTGATCTGCAGCGGGTGGAAGGTATCCACCATCACGGCCAGCTCTTTTGTTTCCTTCGCGCCAAGACTTTTCTCCACCGCCCCCGGGTGCGGCCCGTGCGTGATACCGGCCGGGTGAAGGGTGATCATGCCGCGGGTGACGTGCTTGCGGCTCATAAAATCCCCGTCCACATAATACAATACCTCGTCGCTGTCTATATTACTATGATTGTAAGGTGCAGGCACGGCCAGCGGATGGTAATCGAACAAACGCGGGCAGAAGGAGCATACCACGAAGTTGTGCCCTTCGAAGGTCTGGTGCACCGGCGGCGGCTGATGCACGCGACCGGTGATGGGCTCGAAATCGTGGATGGATAACGCGAACGGGTATTCGCAGCCGTCCCATCCGATCACGTCGAAGGGGTGATGACCGTAATGGATCGGGTACATCACGCCTTTCTTTTTTACGAGTATCGTGAAATCGCCCGCCTGGTCGATGGTTTGGAGGTTTTGCGGCTGGCGGATGTCGCGTTCGCAGAAGGGCGAATTTTCGAGCAGCTGGCCGTAAGGGCTGAGGTACCTTTTCGGGAAACGCAGCGGGCTGAAGGATTCCACGATGAAGAGGCGGTTGCCGGCGTTGGAAAATTCCACCTGGTAAATGGTGCCGCGTGGTATCAAAATATAATCGCCGTAACCAAAAGGCAGCTGCCCGTATTGCGTATGCAAAATGCCGCTGCCTTCGTGGATAAACAGCAGCTCGTCCGCATCGGCGTTCTTATAGAAATAATCTTTGGTGCTATGCTGCGGCGCGGCCAGCGAAATGTGGCAGTCGCCGTTCACCAGCACCGGCTGGCGGCTTTTGAGATAATCCGTTTCGGGTTGTATGTTGAAGCCCTGAAAGCTGCGGTGTTTCAGCATTTTTTCTTCCGCTACGGCGGGCGCCACGCTGTACGGTTCGTCCACTTTGATGATCCCGGTGGGCGGGTGGCAATGGTACAGCAGGGAATAGTGGGAGGAAAAACCTTCCGTCGAAAAAAGCTGTTCCGAGTATAATTTACCGTCCGGCTTACGGAACTGCGTATGCCGTTTATGCGGGATCTGCCCTAATGTGTGATAATGAGGCATAACTGGGTTTATTAATAAATAACAAGTATCCGGCCATTTGGATGACTGTAGCAAGAATTAGCCCAAGGCTGCCGGAAAAGCGGGAGGATCATAACGCCGAATCCATGGCGAGGGTGGCCATGAGGAAGCAGTAGTTGCACTGGTTTTTGTATGTAAGGGCGCTATGCATGTACGGGCTAAATTATGTATATTTTTTAATACGGGGCAAATTAATTTATA
>JBQCFV010000264.1:0-3796 GCA_051958695.1 Chitinophaga sp.
CAGAGAAGGCGGGCGGCAGGCCGGTGGTGTTCCTCAACAGTTACCAGCGCCCTTCGAAATACATGTTCTACACGGGCAATGATGCTTACAGTCTTAACACCATTCCTGCGCGCAGGAGCCAGTATAATTTCTGGCATACGGAAGAAAGGTTGTGGGGGAAGGAAGTGCTGATCAGCGCGCCTGATCCTTATACGATGGAAGGGTTTGACAATGTTGAGCACCTCGCTGTTTCGCAGGGGGATTTTTACAACCGCACCGACAGTGCTTATTATTCTTATTCGCTCATACAGTTCGTTCCGGCGGAAACGTCGTTCAGCGTGGCAAGGAACGGCGCAGTGACGGTACGTTTTGCGGTGAAGAACGGGTATGACGCGCCGTTAAAATTCCCCGCCGCATCGCCGCCTTACGTGGGCTTTGCCATCTGGAACAAGGACGAATACAAAGAGATCGGTTACCAGCTGAAGCTGGAGGAGGTGATGAAAAAAGACAGCGTGGACATAACGATCCGGATGCCTGCTGAAAAATGGGGCGCATTTAAATCGAAGATCGGTATTTCCGCCCCGCCAAACCCTCTAAAGACCATGACCCACAACAGCCAGGTGATGAAGCTGGATGTCAGACCCTGATAAAACAGGCCTGGCGGAGGCGGTTTTATGTTGACAGTTGTGAATGCTACTTGAACGCATTCCACCCCTGCGCGGTGATCTGGTGTTTGTTGCCGCCCTTGGTGATGATGTGCGCGCCAAGCGCTGGCTCCGTGATGTACCCGATCACGGCAATCTCTTCGTTCAGCGTGATCTTGTCGTAATCCTCCTGTTTCATGGTGAACAGCAGCTCGTAGTCTTCGCCGCCGCTGAGCGCGCAGGCCGTAGGGTCGAGGCCGAACTGCATGGCCATGCTGCGGCTCTGGTCGTGGATGGGGATCTTTTCTTCGTACAGCACGCAGCCCACGTTGCTTTGTTTACAAATGTGCAATATCTCGGAGCTAAGGCCGTCGCTCACGTCCATCATGGAAGTGGGGCGTATCTCTTTTTCGGCGAGGAACGCGATAATGTCCTGGCGGGCCTCCGGTTTTAACTGGCGGCCGATGATATAGGTCTGGTTTTCGAGATCGGGCTGCACCTGCGGGTTTTCGAGGAAGATCTGTTTTTCTCTTTCCAGCAGGGTGAGACCGAGATAGGCCGCGCCGAGGTCGCCGGAAACGCAGAGCAGGTCGCCCTTTTGGGCGCCGGAGCGTTTTACGAACTGGTCGGGCGCCACTTCGCCGATGGCGGTAACGCTGATCACGAAACCTTTTTTGCTGGAGGTCGTATCTCCCCCGATAAGGTCTACGTTATATCTTTCGCAGGCGGCGTACACGCCTTCATAAAATTCATCGAGGGCTTCCAGCGAAAAGCGGTTGGAAAACGCGAGGCTGATGGTGATGTGCGTGGGCACGGCGTTCATGGCGTATACGTCGGACAGGTTCACGATCACCGATTTGTACCCGAGGTGTTTGAGCGGGGTGTACATCAGGTCGAAGTGAATGCCTTCCACCAGCATGTCCGTAGTGATCACGGTCTGTTTGCCGAACTGGTCTATTATGGCGGCGTCGTCGCCCACGCCGAGAATGGTGCCCGCGTTGCGGATCTCTATGTTGCGGGTGAGGTGGTCGATAAGACCGAACTCGCCGAGGTTCTCTATTTCTGTTCTCTCTTCCATGTATAATTTAAATGCGGTTGATCTCTTTCAGCAGGTCGTCGTGAATAAGGCCGTTAGTGGCTACGATCTGTTTCTGGTAAGGGGAATAGGCTTTGCCGGAAAAGTCCGTCACGGTTCCGCCCGATTCCGTTACGATGAGGGAGCCCGCGGCGGAATCCCAGGCGTTGAGGTGGCCTTCCCAGAAGCCGTCGAACCGGCCGGCGGCCACCCAGCAAAGGTCGATGGCGGCGGAGCCGAGACGGCGCACCGGCAGCCCCTGCATAATAAAACGTTCCACCACGGCCAGCGGTTTTGCGGCCGGGCCTTCGTAGTGGTAAGCGAAGCCGGTCACCAGGCAGGCGTTGGCGATATGGGCTTTTGCGGACACGTTGATCCTCTTGTCGTTCAGCGTTGCGCCAAAACCTTTCTGCGCAAAGAACATTTCGTTCATCAGCGGGTTGTACACCGCGCCGAGGATCATTTCCCCGTTCTGCTCCACCCCGATGCTCACGCAGCAAAGCGGGATGCCGTGGGCGAAATTCACGGTGCCGTCGATAGGGTCTATGATCCATTTTACGGAAGAATCAGTTGTAATGGAACCGATCTCTTCGCTGAGTATCTGGTGGTCCGGGAAATCGGCCTGGACCGTTTGAATAATAGCGGCTTCCGCCTTTTTATCCGCCTCCGTCACCAGGTCGTTGACCGTACTTTTATGTGAAATTGTGAAAGTACCGTTAAAATATTCCTGTAAAACTTTTGCACCGGCTTGCGTAGCTTTGAGTAACGTTGATTTTAACATGGCGCAAAGGTACGAAGTGCGTGCAACTTCCCCCGATTTATGCACGAATTAAGTATTTTTGCTTTTTATAACTAGAATCGCAATTAATGGCCATCATAGGTAATCTGATATCCAGGTCACTAAGAATCCGGAAGCAGTTCACATTCAAGCTGGGAACGCCGCGCCAGTACCAGTTGCAGGTACTCCGCAGGCTGATCGAGAAAGCCAAGCACACCCAGTTCGGCGAGCATTACGGCTACGAGCAGATACTGAACACCCCCAACTGGGTAGCGCAGTTCCGGCAGAAAGTACCGGTGCACAACTACAACAAGATGCATACGGAATGGTGGCACAAGTGCCTGGACGGGGTTCCCAACGTCAGCTGGCCCGAAAAGATCAAGTATTTCGCCCTCAGCTCCGGCACCTCCGAATCCGCGAGCAAGCACATCCCCGTTACGAGAGACATGCTCAGAACGGTAAAAAAGGTGGGGGTGAAACAGCTGTATTCCATGGCGAACTTCAACGTTCCCGCCAAATCCTTCACCAAAGGCATCCTGATGCTGGGGGGCACTACGTCCCTTTTTGAAAAAGGCGATTATTACGAAGGGGACATGAGCGGCATCCAGGCGAAAAACATTCCCAAATGGTTCCGCCGTTTTTACAAACCCGGCGGCAACATCTCCAGGAAACCCAACTGGGAGCAGCGCATCAAGCTGATCGTGCGCAAGGCGCCGCATTGGGACGTTGGCACCGTTTGCGGCGTGCCCGCATGGGTGCAGATCGTGCTGGAAGAGATCATCAAATACCACAACGTTAAGAATATCCATGAGATCTGGCCGAACCTGGCCATTTACATCCATGGCGGCGTAAGCTTCGAGCCGTACCGTGACAGCTTCCAGAAGCTGCTGGGCAAGCCCATCACTTTTATAGAGACCTATATGGCCTCCGAAGGTTCTTTCGGCTTCCAGGCGCGGCCCGGCGTAAAAGGCATCAAGCTGGTGCTGAACGCCGGCATCTTCTACGAATTTATTCCCTTCAACGAGGAGAATTTCGACGCGGACGGCGAAGTAAAGCCCAACCCGACATCGTACATGATCCACGAAGTGGTGGAAGACGTGGAATACGCCGTAATGCTGAGCACCTGCGCGGGCGCCTGGCGTTACCTGATCGGCGACGTGGTGAGGTTCACCTCCGTAAAAGAGCACGAGATCACCATCGTGGGCCGTACCAAGCAGTTCCTCAGCCTCGCGGGCGAGCATATGAGCATCGATAATATGAACAAGGCGATCGACAATGTGCAGAAGAAGCTGGGCATTACCATCCGCGAGTTCACCGTGG
>JBQCFV010000265.1:0-2197 GCA_051958695.1 Chitinophaga sp.
GGAAGCGGTCCGCGTGCATACACACCAGCTCCTGCTTGCTCAATGCGTCATGGATGGCGTAAATATGCGATAAATCGTCCTTTAAAACAATGACATTTACATTCCTTCCCCCGGTGATGCCTTCGAGGTAGCTTTTGATACGCTGGTGCTCGCCGTCGAACATCACGATATTGATGCGGGTCTGCAAACGGGTGAACAAATGCCCGGCCACTTCCCAATTTCCGAGATGCGCGCTGAGCAATATTCCCCCTTTCCGCCCCGCTACTACGTCATGCAAATGCTCCTCCCCTTCGAACCGGAAGCTGAACCGGTTGGGAATGCCTGCCATCACCACGATCTTGTCGATCAGCGTTTGCCCGAACACGTAATAGTTGCGGTACACGCTGATAAGAGAGCGGAAACGGCCCATGCCTAACTTTCTGTAAAAATACCGGAAAATGGATTGGGTGGAGCGGTAAGAGAAAAGGCAGTAATACCCTGCCACAAATGCCAGGAGAAAATAAGCCGGCCGCACTCCTCCGTAACGCAACACACCGATAAAGATCCGATACCCCAGCTTATTTCCTTTGGACTTACCCTGCCAGGATGGCATTATACCAGCTCTTTTTGTTTAACTCGGGCGATAACATAATCGTAGAAATCCTGGAAGGTAACAATACCCTGGAAGTCTTCGGGCTTCACTTTAAATCCAAAGTTATTCTCGATGGCCACCACCAGGTCTATATAGTCCAGGCTGTCCAGCTCCAGCGTAGCCTTCAGGTCGGCTTCCGGAGTAATGCTTTCCAGGGCGACCTCAAATTCTTCCGCCAGGAAAGCGTTCGTTCTTTTTATTATCTCGTTAATTTCCATAAATAACTATGTGTTCTGCAGATATAGGTTGATTCGACAAATAAGCATTCCCGTTCCTATAATATGGGGTTTGCTACCGGCAAAATTATAGAATTATGCCCATAACCGCCGCATATCAGATTTTATTGCCATTTCCTCACCACGAGGGAAGAATTCGTTCCCCCAAAACCAAAGGAATTAGACAAAAATATATTAAAATTTTTATTAATTGTGTTTGAAATGATATTTAACCGGGCGGAATCTTCGTCGGGGTTCTCAAAATTGATGTTCGGGGCGATGAAATCGTTCTGCATCATGAGCATGGAATAAACGATCTCGCTGGCGCCGGCCATCCAGCATTCGTGGCCGGTCATGCTTTTGGTGGAGCTGACGGGCGTTTTGCAGCTTTCGAAGATGGCGGCCAGGGCTTTGGCCTCGCTGGCGTCGCCGGCGGGTGTAGAGGTGGCGTGGGCGTTGATGTAGCCGATATCGGCGGCATTGAGGCCGGACTCGCGCAGGGCCATTTCGAGGCTGCGCAAAGGCCCGTCCACACTGGGATTGCTGATGTGCGCACCGTTGCTGGAAAAACCGTAGCCCAGCACTTCGGCGAGGATGGGGGCGCCTCTGCGCTGCGCGGATTCCAGGCTTTCGAGCACTATTGTAGCCGCGCCGCCGCTGGGCACCAGCCCGTCGCGGTCACGGTCGAAGGGACGGGAGGCTTTCGCTGGCTCGTCTTCCCTCACCGAAAACGCCGCAATAGCGTCGAAGTTGCCCATCGCGAATTTGTTCACTTCCTGCGCGCCGCCGCAGATCACCGCGTCCTGCAGGCCGTTGCGGATGAACATATAGCCGAGGCCGATGGCATGCGAGCCGCTGGCGCAGGCCGCGCTCACGCTGAAATTCACGCCTTTGATCTTGAAGATCGTGGCCAGGTTCATGTTCACGGTGGAGTTCATGGTCTGGAACACGGAGCCGGAGCCCACGAGCATGGTGTCTTTTTTCTCGCGGATAATGTCCGTGGCTTCTATGGTGGGTTTGGCTGAGCTGTCGTTGCCAAACAGCAGGCCGATCTCGTTCGACTCGATGTAATCCTGGTCCATACGGGCGTTGGCGAGGGCCTCGCGGGTGGACATATAAGCATACTCTGCCTGCTCCGGCATCATCAGCCGGGCCCTGCGGTCCAGCAAGCCTTTCAGTTCAGGGCGCGGCACGTAGCCGGTCAGCCCCGAGCGGTAGCCGAACGCTTTGCGTTCCTCGTCGAGCACAATGCCGGAACGGCCCTTGAACAGCGATTCCTTTACCGCTTCAAGGCCGGTGCCGAGGCAGGAGTAAATGCCGGTTCCTGTTATCACTACTCTGTTCATGCGCT
>JBQCFV010000266.1:0-3366 GCA_051958695.1 Chitinophaga sp.
CGGGGCCACCAACCTGCGGGCGAATTACCTGCTGCCCGCGTTCCTGCCGGTGGTGATGGTGGTATGCCTCTTCCTCGCGGCGAGAGGGATCTATAAGGATGAAAAGCTGATCAAAAGCCTGGACCGCCTGCGATAGGCGCGGGTTTTACGATATAAAAAGGGCTGTATCCGGTTTCGCTTGATACAGCCCTTTTGTTTTTATTTTCAGCGCCAGGCATCAGTTGACGCCTGAAATCAATATTGTATGCGGCATTCTGATATCTGTCTTATGCAGCCGCCTGCCATCAGTTGACGCCCATCGCCAACAAATGAAATCTTCCTACAGGAATTTCCCCGTATAACTTTCCTTTACTTTTTTCAAACCTTCCGGAACGCCCGCGTACAGCAGCGATCCGCCGCCTTCTCCGCCTTCCGGCCCGAGGTCTATCGCCCAGTCCGCACTGCGGATCACGTCCAGGTTGTGCTCGATCACCAGCACGCTATGCCCTTGCTCTATCAGCGCGTTGAAGCTCGCCAGCAGCTTGCGGATGTCATGGAAGTGAAGCCCGGTGGTCGGTTCGTCGAAAATGAACAGGATGTGCCCCTGGGCCTTGCCTTTGCCAAGGAAGCTCGCCAGCTTCACACGCTGCGCCTCGCCGCCTGAAAGCGTGTCCGAGCTTTGGCCCAGCTTCACATAACCGAGACCAACATCGCTCAACGGGCGGATCTTCGACACCACGTCCTTTTCATCTTTAAAAAATTCGATAGCCTCGTCCACGCCCATTTCCAGCACGTCGTAAATATTTTTTCCCTTGTACTGCACTTCCAGCACTTCGTCCTTAAAACGTTTGCCGCCGCAGGTTTCGCAGGTAAGATGCACGTCCGCGAGGAACTGCATTTCCACGATCACTTCGCCTTCTCCCTTGCAGGTATCGCAGCGCCCGCCGTCTACGTTGAACGAAAAATGTTTGGGCTGGAAGCCGCGCATCTTGGACAACGGCTGTTTTGAATACAGATCACGGATCTCGTCGTAGGCTTTGATATAGGTCACCGGGTTGGAGCGGGAGCTTTTGCCGATGGGGTTCTGATCCACCATCTCGATCTGCGTGATGTGATCCATGTCTCCTTTCATGGCGCGGTGGTTGCCCACACGGTCGGTGAACTCGCCTTTGAGCTTCATGAGCGCGGGGTAGAGTATCTGTTTCACAAGGGTGGTCTTCCCCGAGCCGGACACGCCGGTAACCACGCAAAGCACGCCCAGCGGAAATTCCACGTCGATGTTCTTCAGGTTGTGCTGGCGGCATCCTTCGAGCCTGATGGAACGTTTCCATTTGCGCAGGTGCGCCGGCGGATCGATGCGGAGATGGCCGCTGAGATACTTGCCGGTGAGGCTTTTGCCGTCCTTTAATATTTCGGGATAGGTGCCTTCGAAGATCACTTCGCCGCCGAGATGGCTCGCCAGTGGCCCCATATCGATGATGTAATCGGCTTTTTCCATCAGCTGTTCGTCGTGCTCCACCACTACGACGGTGTTGCCGAGGTCGCGCAGCTCGTGCAGCACGCGGATGAGGCGGTGCGTGTCGCGCGCGTGCAGGCCGATGCTCGGTTCGTCGAGAATGTAAAGTGAGTTGGTGAGATTGCTGCCCAGCGTACGCGTAAGCTGGATGCGCTGGCTTTCGCCGCCGCTGAGGGTGTTGGCCACGCGGTTCAGCGTGAGGTATCCCAAGCCTACGTCCAGCAATGTTTTCAGGCGGTGATGCACTTCCACGAGTATCCGTTTGGACACCTGCTGCTGGTATTCATCGAGCTGCAGCGCGTCAAACCAGGCTTTCAGCTTTTCCACCGGCAGGTCCACCAGACCGGCGATACTGGCATCGCCCACTTTCACGTACAGCGCCTCTTTGCGCAGCCGCGCGCCGTTGCAGGTTGGGCAGATGGTGCGGCCGCGGTAACGCGCCTGCAGCACGCGGTATTGCACTTTGTACAGGTTCTGCTCCACCATTTTGAAGAACTCGTTCAGGCCGTAGAAGTGCTCGTTGCCCGTCCAGAGCAGCTTCAGTTGCTCGTCCGTCAGTTCCGAAATGGGCTTATGTATCGGGAAGCCGAACTTCCGCGAAGCTTTTACCAACGCTTCCTTGTATTCGCCCATCTTTTCCCCCCGCCACGGCGCGATAGCACCTTCGTACACGCTCAGCCGCTTGTCCGGCATCACGAGGTCCGCGTCTATGCCCAATACCTGGCCAAAACCTTCGCAGGTGGGACAAGCGCCGTATGGATTGTTGAAGGAAAACAGATTGGGCACCGGTTCTTCGAACTGTATGCCGTCCAGCTCGAAACGGTTGGAGAAGGTATGTGAAATTTTGCCGTCCACTTCCAGGATGCAGTCGCCTTCGCTTTCGTAAAAGGCTGTCTGCACGGAGTCCGCGATCCGGTGTTTGTCGTCTTCCTCAAAATCCTTTACTACGATGCGGTCTACCAGCACATAGGCGGAAGCGGCGATCTTCGGGGCTTTTTCCTCCAGCAATTCTTCGATGCGCACCAGGCCGCCATCCAGGTAAAGACGCGAAAAACCTTTCTGCATCAGGATGTTCAGCTCCTCGAGCGGTTTGCGGTTGGCGTGCTGGCGGAAAGGCACGAGTATCTGTACCTTGCTGCCGTGGGGCAGGCGGGCGATAAAGTCCACCACGTCCGCCACTTCGTGTTTTTTGACCAGCTGACCGGAAACGGGAGAATACGTTCGGCCCGCACGGGCGAAAAGCAGGCGCAGGTAGTCGTACAGCTCGGTCATGGAGCCTACGGTGGAGCGCGGGGTGCGGGTCACCACCTTTTGTTCGATGGCGATGGCCGGGCAGATGCCTTTGATATAATCCACGTCCGGCTTGTTCATCCGCATGAGGAACTGGCGGGCGTAGGAGCTGAGGCTTTCCGCGTAGCGGCGCTGGCCTTCGGCATAAAGGGTATCCATCGTCAGGCTGGACTTTCCGGAACCGCTCACGCCGGTCACCACCACGAGTTTATTTCTGGGAATGGATACGCTGACATTCTTGAGATTATGCACCCTGGCCCCTTTGATAAAGATATGGTCAGGCGAGCTAACTGGTTCACGTTCAACGGTAACTTCCTTGGATTTTACTTTTGCGCACATAGGATCACAAATTTAAGGATTCGGGGGCAGTCTGCCGGGCAAATTCACCCGGGAATCCGAAATGCCCTGCCCGCCACGATCAAATTTCTCCGCCGGTGTTGATTTATTCAAACATTCCGTTATATTTGCAATAACCGACATCTTATACCTAGTCCCGGTTGATTATTCATAACACATAAAACGTACATTATCGCTTAAACTTTACGCTACTGACAACCTACTGACTGTTAAGTCCGTACTAT
>JBQCFV010000267.1:0-3297 GCA_051958695.1 Chitinophaga sp.
CAACCTGCGGATTCCTCCCGCCGCCTGGCCCTGAAACGCGGCGATGCGTTTGGCAGCAGCGGCTTCTGGGCGCCGCAGGTGTTCAAACATGGTAACAGCTATTATATGGCCTATACGGCCAACGAGCAGATCGCCATCGCAAAGGCGCAAAGCCCTGCAGGCCCTTTCCGGCAGGATGTTCCGCACGCGGTAAGCGGCACGGGCAAGCAGATCGACCCTTTCCTGTTTTTTGACCAGGACGGAAAGGTCTACCTCTATCATGTAAAACTGCAAAACGGCAACCGCATCTTCGTCACTGAAATGAAACCGGACCTCAGCGACATAGTGCCCGGTTCTGAAAAGGAATGCATTGCCAGCACCGAACCATGGGAAAACACCGCCGGCGCCGGCTGGCCGGTAGCGGAAGGCCCCACCGTTCTCAAACATAAAAACATCTACTATCTCATCTATTCCGCCAACGATTTCCGTAACAAAGATTACGCGGTAGGATATGCCACTTCCCTTTCCCCAACCGGCCCCTGGAAAAAATATCCCGGCAACCCGGTGATCAACCGGCAAATGGTCGGGCAAAACGGCACCGGCCACGGCGATGTATTTTTTGACGGGAAAGGTAAAATGTTTTACGTGCTGCATACCCATCGTTCCGGCGATCGCGTGTCTCCCCGCGCCACGGCGGTGATGGCATTGCGCTTCAAAACCGTAAAAGGCGGCGAAGACGTGCTGGAAGCAGATGCAAAATCTTTCCGCTGGCTGGATACAAAAAAATAAAGCGGCCCGATACGGACCGCTTCACCTGACAACTAAAAATATTTACGAGGCTTCTTTCGCCAGATCGATCATGGCTTCCAGTTCGTTGATCAGCTCCGAATCGGTTGAAAAACCGGTGCTCATAAAACGCATCTTCCCCTTACCGTCAATTATCACTTTCGCGGGAATGCCACTGGGTTTATATTTGGAAACGACCTCAAAATTACCGGGCTTGTCCGCCAAGGGTTCATCCATCAGCACGTGAAAGGCGTATTTTTTCTTTTCGATGAACGACTTCACTCTCGGCAACGCGCCCTCTGCTTTTTCCTGGGTGGCAATAAAGAGGAACGCCACTTCGGGATGCTGCTTTACCATCTTTTGCATGGCAGGGAATGAAGCGATACAGGGCATGCACCAGGTAGCCCAGAAATCGAGCACCACCACTTTCCCCCTGAAATCGGACAACGATACTTCTTTGCCGCTCAGGTCGCGCAAAACAAATCCCGGCGCGATCGTATCCTTCATTTTTGGTTTCAGCGATTCTTTTAGCGCGGTTTGCACGCTCTTTTGCAGCTTGTCGAAATACTCGTCAAAACCTTTGGTGCTGCCGTGTTTACGGGCATACAGTTCTTTTAGCTGCGTATTCATGCCGGCCGTTGCTTTCCCTTTTTTTGTGAGAGTTGTCAGCAGATCGTACGCTTTATCCTGCTGACCGTTGAGCGCAAGCAAACGGGCGTACCGTTCAACCGCGGACGACATTCCTTCTTCCGGCTCGCCGTCAAATGCTTTTTCCTGGTATTTCAGGGCCTCCTTGTATTTGCCGTTGGCAAAAAGCGCGCTGGCGTACGTATCGTAATAAGGATACTGGGCAAAGCTCATAAACCGTTTCCAGTCGGCTTCGGACATGGATTCCGGCCGTGCAGCGGGATCGTCTTTGAAAGAAAGATACAGGTCGATCGTTTCCTTCGCAAGCTGTTCCGCCATCTTCGTATCGCTCTTTTCCCTTACCATCGTGCTCGCGCCCATGTTCATGTAAGAGGTCTGGTTGAACTTGTTCTTTATCCCGCCGATGTATTTTTTAAACGCATCATAACGGTGCTTGCGAAGAAAAGAAAGCGCGACCGTTCCCTTTAATACATCGATCGTTTCCGCGTCTTTGGCCGCGTCCAGCTTGTTGTCCGCAATGATCCTCTTCATCAGCACAACGCCCTTTTCCGGATCATTTTCATTTCTGAGGGCTTTCATTTGCTACATCAAAGCGTTCTGCTGCTGCGCGCTTGCCAGCATGGGAATGCAGGCCAGCAGCGCGAGTATCGATAGTCTGATCTTTTTCATGTTGATCTTTTTTTTGATTGGTTTAATGATCACGGGTTATCGTCCATGCCCGGGTTCGTAAGCAGCATGCGGGGCGGAATTTTCAGCACGAAACGTTCCGGCCGCAGCTCGTAGGCGGTGGTAGTACCGTCCGCCTGGTATAAAGTATGGGTGTAAGAAGAATTACCGAACAACGGATCGACGGAAAGCCTTCTCATATCGAACCAGCGTACGCCAAGACCGGCATATTCGCGCAGGCGCTCGTCCATCACGAATTGCAGCAGCTGCATCTTGTCGCCGGCGATTACTGAAGGCACGTCCGCGTCGGCTCCGGGCAGGCGTTTGGCGCGCAGCTGTTCCAGCGCGGTCACGGAGCCGGGCAGATCGTCCTGTCTTACTTTACATTCCGCGAGCAGCAGGTAGATCTCCGGCACCACTACGCCAAAAGGCACGATGCTCGGCGCCGTTCTGCGCTGCGCGCCTCCTGCGAACTCCGCTCCCGCCGGGAAAGGCGTTTTTGAGTACAACAAAAGACGGAGATCGGAAGGCGTGTAGAGCGCCATCGTCGCGCTGTTCACCTGCAGCGTATTGAACAGCACATGGAAGTTGGAAAATTGCCGGAGGTACAATGCCTCCTCGTTGCTGGAGGTAACGGGATAATTAGGACCGAACGGGCCGATCGGCATAAAGGCGCCACCGGGCGCAAAAGTTTCATTGTAATCATACAGGCCTACAGGCATCTGCGCCGTAGCAAGCCCCTGCACCGAAGCTTCCAGCAGCGGGATCGCTTCTTCGTACCGTTGCATGAACACGTATACTTTTCCAAGCAGCGCCTGCGCCGCCGGTGGGCTCATGCGGAGGCGGTGAAATACCACCGGCGACAGATCGGGCAAGGCTTTCTCCAGGTCGGAAGTGATCATGTCATATACTTCCTTTACCGAAGCGCGGCTGAATTTGTTCACCGTAATATCCGCCGTTGTGATAATGGGGAAACCCGGATCGCTGGCTGCGGTGGAGGCCAGGTACGGCTTGCCGTAATAGTTGATCAGCAGGAAATACGTCCACGCGCGCCCTGCAAGCGCTTCGGCCAGCACCATCTTTTTCTGCTCCGGCGTGCCGTCCGGCGCGTCCATCACTTCGTTAATGATCTTGTTATAGGTATAGATGCTGGAAAGCGGGCCGGAAGTTTCGGCGCTGTTCTCATCGGGCTGGTAGATCTGGTCGCTCCAGGTGAAA
>JBQCFV010000268.1:0-2704 GCA_051958695.1 Chitinophaga sp.
GGTTTCGTGCGTACCTGTATATTATATCCCAAAATATGCGCGGAGGGTACCTCTGTCAGAAAATATTTTTTCCGAGCAGGATGATAAAGAGGGTAACGCCGCCGTAGCGGAACACGTAATCGTGTATAAAACGCATGCTGAGCACCATGTGTTTTTTTACGGCGTTGCGGGAAATACCGAGTATCTCGGCCGCTTCGTCGTAGCTGCGGCCTTCCTGGCGGCAGAGGCGGAACACGTTGAGCCGCTGGGGCGGCATATGGTTGAGGGCTTCGTGGAAAAGACGGTCGTATTCCTTGTTGTCCACTATTTGTTCGGGCTGGCTGGCGTTGACGGTATTAAGCCGGGCGAGTATCTGCTCGCGCAGCACGCGGTCGGTGGCTACTTTCTGAAGGGTCTTGAAAACGTGGTTGCGCGCGATCTTGTAGAGGTAAGCGGTAAAGGGGCGTTCGGGATCGATGCGGTCCCTGATCTCCCATATTTTCAAAAAAACGTCATGCACAAGATCTTCCGCCAGGGACGGGATCTTGCAATAACGCAGAATAAAAACATAAAGCGAAGGGTGATACTGACGGTAAACCGAGGTGAAAGCATCTTCATCTCCCCGTTTCATCCGTTCCAGCAGTTCCTTGCCGGATAGATTGCTACCCATAGCGATCCTTTGATTTTGGTTTGACCTGTCTTAAATAACGTGTATAATAACTGTAAATCTAACTAAATTCATGAAATCAGCAAATCAAGTGGCATTAATACATTTATTCCGGCTTTAGTAACTTTATGGAAATGAGTAAGATAAAATTAAGTGTGCTGGACCAGTCCGTTGTGAGGAACGGCAGCAATACAAGGGAAACCCTGCTGGAAACCAAAACCCTCGCCCAACTGGCGGACCGCCTGGGATACGAACGCTTCTGGGTGTCCGAACATCATAATATCGCCAACATCGCGGGCACCACGCCGGAAGTGCTGATGGCCTTTCTCGGCGCGGAAACGCGGCAGATACGGCTCGGCGCGGCCGGCATCATGCTGCCCAATCATAGCTCGCTCAAGGTGGCGGAAAACTTCAGGATGCTCGAAGCGCTGTTCCCCGGCCGCATCGATCTCGGCATCGGCCGCGCACCCGGCGGCGACCGTCTTACCGCGCGCCTGCTGAACCCGCAGAACACGTTCAGCGAACAGGACTTCGTGCAGCAGATCGTAGACCTTCAGCATTTCCTGACGGACGCCGCGCCGCCGGGCAGCATCTATGAAAAAGTAAAAGCGTTCCCGCAGGCCGCCACCGCCCCGCCCATGTGGCTGCTCACTTCCAGCGGCGGCAGCGCCACTATCGCGGCGCATTTCGGGGCGGCGCTTTCCTTCGCCCAATTCATCAATCCCAACGGCGGCCCCGAAACCGTAGCGCATTACCGCGAACGTTTCCGCCCCTCGCCTTCACTCTCCGCCCCGCTAGCGAACGTAGGCGTATTCGGCTTCTGCTCGGAAAGCGAAGAGCTGGTGGACAGGTGGCTCACGATCATGGACTACCGCATTCTCAACATCGAGCGCGGCCGCGACATGCCGCTTCCCCCCTACGAAGAGATCGCCGCAATGGAATACATGCCTGACGAACAGCTGCGCGTCAATTTCAACCGCGGCAGGATGATCGCCGGCACGCCCAAACAAATGAAAGAAAAGATCGAAAAGATGTGCGAAGCTTATGGTGTAAACGAGATCGTTATCAGCACCATGTCCGAAACCGCGGAAGAAAGGATGGAGTCGTTCAGGTTGCTGGCGAAGACGTTTGATCTGCAGCCGCGTGATGCACTTTAACATTTTGATAAGGTTACTTTCCGGCGAACTGCGTATCAACAGACAAATCCATACTTATGCGCAGTTACTCCCTCCTTTGGGTATTCATTCCCATGATGACACTCTATGCCTGTTCCCATGCAGGAAACCGCGATTATGAAACTTCTGCTGTCAGCGACGACACCACCGCTCTTTCGCCGGAACCAACGGATGCGCGAAAGCGCATCAAAACGGCCGACATACGGTGCCGGGTAAACGATGTGATCAGCGTTACTTCACGCATAGAAAGACTCGTCGCTTCGCTGAACGGCATCGTGGTGGAAAGCAATTTCCGGAACGAGCAGAACGGCCACCAGGAATATCCCTGGTCCGCCGATTCGCTGAAAAGCATCACTCATTACACGCCGGTGGCCCGTCTTACGCTGAAGGTGCCCGCGCGGCATCTCGATTCGGTCGTGCATGCGCTCTCCGGCATGTCTGCCCGCATCAGCCACCGCGTGCTGAAGGACACCGACGTTACGCTGCAGTACCTTCGCAACGAGCTGCAAAACAAGGCGAGCGAAATTCCCGTCCGCGACACCGCGCACACGCAAAAAGAAAAGGAACTGGATATCAGCCGTTATGAGGAAACAAAAAGAACGCAGGCAATAGACCGCACTATCGCCAATATGAGCATAGACGACGAAGTCGCTTTATCCGCGATCACGGTAGAGCTCTTCCAGCCGGAGGTGGCCGAAGTACAGGTGATACTGAACCCGGAACATTTGTCGAAACCGCCGCTGGGCATGGCAGCGCTCACCGCGTTGAGAAGCGGCGCTGAATTTTTCCGGGGAATGCTGCTTTTTTTCCTGCGGATATGGCCTGCATTCGTGATCGGTACGCTGGTATGGTACGGGTATCGGAAGCTGGCGGTGAGGAAATA
>JBQCFV010000269.1:0-15395 GCA_051958695.1 Chitinophaga sp.
CTATCTGCAAACCGGTGATCAGCGCCATCCTGAAACGTCTGTCTTTTATGAACCCCCCTAAGATGGGGAGGGTGCGGCAGCCGTCCTTGCTGTCGCCGATCATGTCTTCCATATCTTTTACGATCTCGCGGATCATAGACAGCAGGAAGGCGAACAGCGCGTACACGCCGATGATCTGTATAAGCCGGCGGCCCGCGTAAGAAAGGATGGCGGCGAAGCTCTCATAGATTTGTTTTTCATAGAACCCTACCACAACCACGCTCAGCGCGGTAAGCAGCGATATCACGACGTTGCCGATGAGCACCTGCCGTTTGAACGACGTGGAATAGAACCAGAGCAGCAGCGTGCAGAACACCTGTACAAAACCGAGATAGAATTGCCCGATCTGGAACGCCACGAGAAAACCGAGCGACACGCCGGCCATATTTAATATGGTATGCCAGGCCATGGCCCAGCGCCGGTTGATGATCTTGTCCACCACCATTTTTTCCGGCTTGTTCACCAGGTCGATGTTGATGTCGAAATAATCGTTGATGATATAGCCGCCGGCGGCCACCAGGATGGTGGAGAACACCAGCATGAGGAAGTGCGCGAACGAAAGCGAGGGCTCTGACCCGTTGTTGTGCAACAGGGGCTCCACCACGCAATATTGCAGCAGGAATTGCGTAAGCGCGATGTACACCAGGTTCGGGTACCGGACCATTCTAAAAAATGCCGCGAGTAAACTCATACAGTGAAAATAGGTAATTAATTATCTGGAGGCCACTTCTTCATCAAGCAGCCAGTGGCCGTTGAGCTTCAGCACTTTTTCTATCACGTCGCGCACGCAGCCTTCGCCACCTTTTTCGGGGGAAATGTACCGGCTGATGCTTTTGATCTCGGGCGCGGCGTCCGCAGGGCAGGCGGGCAGGCCGGTGAGCTGCATCACGCGGTAGTCGGGTATATCGTCGCCCATGTAGAGCATTTCCTCCCACTTCAGCTCGTGTATCAGCGCATAATCCTGCAGCTTGTCCACTTTATCGGTAATGCCGGTGTACACGTCTTTAACGCCCAGGCCGTTGAGCCGCGATATCACGCTTTCGGAGCGGCCGCCGGAGATCACCGCTACGCGGTAACCTTTTTTTACGGCGAGCTGCAAGGCGTAACCGTCGCGGATGCTCATTTTGCGGCTTTGCTCGCCGTTGGGCAGCAGCTGTACGGTGCCGTCGGTCAATACGCCGTCTACGTCAAATACAAAGGTGCGGATGCGGGTGAATAGTTCCAGAACGTTCATGGCCATTGTTTGAGGCCGAAAAAAGCGTACCTGCCCGACATGTCTTCATCACTGCTTTTTTCCAGCCCCGCAAAAATATCGGTTAATCCCGACACCGCCAATCATTTGTGGAACTGGCGGATACTTTCGCTCAGCAGCGGGTAGATCTGCGCCATGGAAGGATAGTTCTTCAGCAGCGTTTCGTGCAGCGCCATTGTGCGTTCGTCGTTGCGCAGGGCGGGGCCGGTCTGCACGCTTTCAGGCGGGTAACGGTCCAGCCGCTGGAAAGTTTCCCTGATAAGGGGCGCCAGCAGGGAGAAGTCCCTACCCTCCTGCGCGCAGTAAAATTTGGCGAGCGCGATGAGGTGGTTGGTGAAGTTGTTGCAGAACACGGCGCCGAGGTGCATCTGGAGCCGCTGCTGCGAGTTCATGACGGAAATGGACGAGCTGATGCTTTGCCCGAGCGCGGTGAGCCGCTTGAGCACTTCGTCGTTGGCGGCTTCCAGCAGCAGCGGTATCTCCGGGTAATTTTTGCTTTCCTTGCGGATGCTTTGCAGCGGGTACATCACGCCGGTGTTCACCGAAATGCGCGAAATAGCGTCCATCGGCACGGCGCCCGCCGTATGCACCACGATACGCCGGCCCAGCCGCAATTGGTCGTTCAGCTCGGCGATCACATCGTCGCCCACCGCCAGCAGGTACACGTCCGCCTCCATATCGATATCCATCAGGTCGTTGGACGGCTCGGCATGTAGCTCTTCGGCCAATTCCCGCGCATGGTCCCTGTTACGGCTGATCACCTGCTTTACCTGGTGGCCGTGCAGCTTCATCAGATGACCGAAACAATGCGCGACATTGCCCGCTCCTATTATAACTATGTCCATATACTATTTTTGAATCCCCGGAGCCTTATGACCCCAATTCCATGCCAAGCGGCATCAAACATGGTTTAAATTTAACATGTAATAATACTGCCTTTCCGCCAATAGGAGATAATTATATTGATTGCGCTCATATTGCCCGCTGGATATCAAGTATTTAAAGTCTTATGTTTTTTATATCGACCTACTTTTATATACTTGCACAAATCGGATTTATTACTTTTTTGCAAATTTTTGCGTATTTATCGAAATAAAAGCAGGCGTTCATGGCTAAAAATCTCGTGATTGTTGAGTCCCCGGCAAAGGCAAAAACTATCGAAAAAATATTGGGTAAAGACTTTGAGGTAAAATCTTGTTTCGGTCATATCCGCGACCTGGAAAAGGACGATATGGGTATCGACATCCGGAACAATTTCAAACCCAAGTATATAATACCGGAAGACAAGGAAAAAGTTGTAAAGGAACTCAAAAAAGTAGCGAAAGACTCCGAGGAGGTTTGGCTGGCAACGGATGAGGACCGGGAAGGGGAAGCCATATCCTGGCACCTCGCCGAGGTATTGGGCCTCGACCCGAAAACCACCAAACGCATTGTATTTCACGAAATTACAAAGCCCGCCATCGAACGCGCCGTACAGGAGCCCCGCCTGCTGGACATGAACCTCGTAAACGCGCAGCAGGCCCGCCGCATCCTCGACCGCATCGTGGGTTTTGAGCTGAGCCCCGTGCTCTGGCGCAAAATGAGCATGCGCAATTCTTTGTCCGCCGGCCGTGTGCAATCCGTGGCCGTAAGGCTGATCGTGGAACGCGAGCGCGAGATCAACGCGTTTGGCGTTACCAGTAGCTTTAAGGTGGAAGCGTACTTCCTCGCGAAAGACATCCAGGGCCGCACCATCACTTTCAAAGCCGACGGGCCGGGCCGGTTCAAAACCGCCGAAGACGCCGAAAAATTCCTCGAACAATGCATCGGTGCCGCGTATACCGTAAAAGATATCACCGTGAAGCCGGGCAAAAAATCACCCGCCGCGCCGTACACCACTTCCACCCTCCAGCAGGAGGCCAGCCGCAAGCTCGGCTACAGCGTGTCCAAAACCATGCTGCTGGCGCAAAAGCTGTATGAAAGCGGGCAGATCACCTACATGCGTACAGACTCCGTGAACCTGTCCGATACCGCCATGGCCGATATCAGCAAAGCCATCAACACCAACTACGGAGAAAAATATTTCCAGAGCCGCAAATACAAGAACAAGAACGAAAGCGCGCAGGAAGCGCACGAAGCCATCCGCCCGACCTACATGGAAAATTCCACGGTTGACGATTCGGACCTGCGCCGCCTGTACGAGCTGAGCTGGAAACGCACCATCGCCAGCCAGATGGCGGACGCGGAGCTGGAAAAGACCATCGCCAAGATCGGCATCTCCACCAACAACGAAGAGCTGACCGCCAGCGGTGAAGTGCTCAAGTTCGACGGCTTCCTGAAAGTATACATGGAAGGCCGCGACGAAGAGGACGAAAGCGACGAGGAACAGGAAGGCGTGCTGCCGCCGCTCGCGGTAAAACAAACGCTGGAGCTGAAGGAAATGAAAGCCACCGAACGTTTCACCCGCCCCGCCCCGCGTTACACGGAAGCGAGCCTGGTGAAGAAGCTCGAAGAGCTGGGCATCGGCCGCCCTTCCACCTACGCCCCTACCATCACCACCGTGCAGAAGCGCGGCTACGTGGAAAAGCGCGACAAGGAAGGCGTGAAAAGGGACTTCCGCATCCTCAGCCTGAAAAACGACAAGATCAGCAAAGTGACCGAACAGGAAAATACCGGCGCCGAAAAATCCAAGCTGTTCCCGACCGACCTCGGGATGCTGGTGACCGACTTCCTGAAACAATATTTCGAACGCGTAATGGATTACGGCTTCACCGCCACGATCGAAGAGCAGTTCGACGAGATCGCCAACGGCCGGAAGAAATGGGCCAGCATGCTCCACGACTTCTATGATCCCTTCCACCAGAACGTGGAAGAAACGCTCGAAAAAGCCGAACGCGTGAAAGGCGAGCGCCTGCTCGGGCAGGACCCCGCCACCGGCAAACCCGTTACCGCGCGCATGGGCCGCTTTGGCCCCAGGGTGCAGATCGGCACCGTGGAAGACGAGGAAAAACCGCGCTTCGCCAAGCTGAAACAAACGCAAAGCATCGAGACCATTTCCATGGAAGAAGCCATGGACCTGTTCCGCCTGCCGCGCAACCTCGGCCTGTTCGAAGGTACTGACGTGACGGTGAACATCGGGCGTTTCGGGCCTTACGCGCAACACGACAAAAAATTCTATTCCCTCAAAAAGGAAATGGACCCTTATACCGTCGAGCTGGACGAAGTAGCGCCGCTGATCGTTGAAAAACGCGCTGCGAAAGACGAGCGTACCATCAAGGTGTTCGAAAAGGAAAAGATACAGGTATTGAAAGGCCCCTACGGCCCGTACCTGAAAGTGGGGCTGCGGAATTACAAGCTGCCGAAAGAAAAGCAGGAAACCGCGGCAGATCTTACGGTGGAAGAAGCAAAAGCCATTATCGAAGAGCTGAAAGCCAATCCGCCAAAGAAAAAGGCGCCGCCCCGCAAAAAGAAAGCGGAATAAAGAATATAGCGAATTATTTGAAGATTAGCAAACGCTCATTATCAGTTTACAATTCGTAAATTGACGGCACAAACCTAACTGAATCCATTGCACGAAACGACGGAAATAAACGCATTGTTCCATTTGCTGGACGATCCTGACCAGGAAGTATTCGATACGGTGGCCAGCAAAATCCTCCTTTTCGGGAAAGACATCATTCCAAACCTGGAGCATCTCTGGGAAACGACCTATGATGAATCTATCCAGGAAAGGATCGAGCTGCTCATCCACCGCGTGCATTATATGGACCTGCAGGAAGCGGTGCGCATCTGGACGAAGAACGGGGCGCAGGAGCTGATGCAGGGCGCCATACTGGCCGCCAGGTATCAATACCCCGATCTTTCCGCCACGCAGGTGAATACGGAGATAGACCGCATCAAACGCAACATATGGCTGGAGCTGAACAACTACCTCACGCCGCTCGAACAGATCAATGTGCTCAACAGCATGATCTATAATTATTTCGGGCTGAAGGGCGAGGAAGTGTCTTACCAGCGGAAGAACCAGTTCTTCATGAACCAGGTGATCGAAGGCAAAAAAGGCAATCCCGTTACCAACGGCATCATTTACCAGGCGCTCTGCGCCATGCTCGATCTGCCGGTGTACGCGGTGAACATCCCGCGCCAGTTCATTCTCGCTTACTTCGATACGTTCTACGACTTCACGGAACCGGCGGACCCCGGCGATTACCGCATCCTCTTTTTTATAGATCCCATCCAGGGGCAGATCTATACGCAGCAGGATGTGGAAACCTATTTCAAAAGGGTGAACGTGCCCGCGCTGCCCGCGTATTACAAACCGCAGAGCAACCAGCGCATCATCCAGTTCCTGCTGGAAGAAATGGCCAAGTGTTTCCGCAACGACAAGGAGCAGTACAAGTACGACGAGCTGATGAATTTGTCGCAGATACTGGAATAAGGGAACTGCGCGCTGAGCACCGGCGCCGGTGCAACGTCCGAACGCTGGTATCGGCATACCGGCACTCACTGCACACACAACACGCTGATAAAAGAACGGCGCCGCACTCAGATGAATGCGGCGCCGTTTTGTTAGTATACTGTTACAGTACCTTATCGTTGTGCGGAATAATATTTCATCGCTTCAGGCATCAGCTTTTGCAGTTGCGAGATGCGGCGTTCGTCGCTCGGGTGCGTGCTGAGCAGCTCGGGCGGTTTCTGCCCGCCGCCTGCGTTGGCCATGCGCTGCCAGAAGGGAATGGCTTCCTGCGGATTGTATCCCGCCATCGCCATAAAAATAACGCCGAGGTGATCGGCTTCCAGCTCGTTCTGACGGCCATAGGCCATCAAACCAAGCGGGCCGCCCACGCCTACTGCCTGCATGAAGATGTTCTGCGCCTGCGGATTTTTGTTCAGCGCTACCGCGCCCGCGATCTGGATGCCCTGCGCCACGAGGCCCTGGCTCATCCTTTCGTTGCCGTGGCGGGCGATGGCATGCGCGATCTCGTGGCCCATTACAACGGCCAGCGCGGTCTCGTTCTGCGTAACGGGCAGCAGGCCGGTATACACCACTACTTTGCCGCCGGGCATGCACCAGGCGTTCACCTGCTTGTCGTTCACGAGGTTAAATTCCCATTTGTAGCTGGCGATATCGTCTGCCAGGCCTTTCTGCGTCATATAAGTGGTAACGGCGCGCGCGATGCGGCCACCCACGCGCTGCACCATTTCGGCGTCTTTGCTGGAGTTGGGCGATACTGCTTTATTCTGGGAAAGAAAAGACTGGTATTCCTGTACGGCCATGCTCTGCATCGTGCTTTCGGGAATGAGGTTCAACTGGCTTCTGCCGGTAATGGGCACGCGCGAACAAGCGAACAGCAGCCCCGATCCGGCAATGAATAACAATGCGACTTTTTTCATCGGTTAATATTTTGAAGAATAGATGGTCCCGCAATTACATGCGCATAACGCAGTATGCTGCGGCGAATTTACCATTTTCTTGAAACAGTGCAATCGTTGTGCCGGAATTGAACAGCAGGAGAAACGGGCGCTAGTAAGCAGGGTCGTCCTCCCCGTCTTTACCCTTGCGGTTTTTGAAGATGGGAACTTTGGATTCGTTGCCCCTCAGCAGGCGCATGATGTTTTTCTGATGCGTGAGCACCACCATCAATGCCACCGCGATGGCGAACAGCCTGTAAAACACTTCCTGCTCCCTGAAAATAAAGAGGATCAGTACGGGGAATGCAATGCTCGCAATGATGGAGCTGAGCGATACATATCGGGTGAGGAAAAGGATCATGAGGAATACGCCTACGCAGCAAAGCGCTACCAGCGGCTGAATGGCGAGCACCATGCCAAAGAGGGTGGCAATACCCTTGCCGCCGCGGAAGTTGGCCCAAATCGGGAAGATGTGGCCTAATACGGCTGCCAGGCCAAGCCCTACCTGCAGGTTGATAAGTTGCTCGGGTGAATCATAGGCGGGAATAAGATAAGAAAGCCTCACTGCAAGAACGCCTTTCAGCATGTCCACCAGCATCACGAAAGTGCCGGCCTTGGGGCCCAGCACCCTGAAAGTGTTGGTGGCGCCGGCGTTGCCGGAACCATGCTCGCGGATATCTATACCAAAAACTCCCTTGCTTACCCAGACGGCAGTGGCAAAAGAGCCTATGAGATAGGCGCCGATAAGTACCATTAATTCATTCATCACAATAAGTTAGAGTTGCTAAGATAGTAAATAATGTGTTAATAAGGATACAAATTTAACAGCAATGTTAAGACAATTACTCGTAAATCAGCAAATAAAATATATAATTTTTTCCACATTAACTGGCTTTGAGTGAAATCGCCAGCCAGTGCTCTCTTTCCGACTTCGTGGCGGGGACCAGCCCGTTTTCCCCGGCGGCCTTAACAATTGCAGGTTCGTCTTCCTGCAATATACCACTCAAAATCAATATTCCACCCTTTTTGAGTATTCTTTTCATGTTAAACATGTTCGCCAGCAGGATATTACGGTTGATATTGGCCAGCACGATATCGTATCGCCCTTCTTCCAGCTCGTCCAGCCGTTCCTCTTTCCAGATCATCACCGCGGCGCCATTGGCCTCCGCATTTTCCAATGCATTGTCCACAGCCCAGGTATCGTTATCGATCGCATCCACACCGGCGGCGCCCAGCTTTTCCGCCAGTATCGCCAGGATGCCGGTGCCGGTGCCGAAATCGAACACGCGTTTGCCTTTGAAATCCAGTCCTTCCATCAGCTTGATCACCGAATAGGTGGTAGCGTGGTGCCCGGTGCCGAAAGACATCTTCGGCGTGATCACGATCTCATGCTCCACCTGCCCCGCCAGCGGCTCGTGAAAGGCCGCGCGGATACCGCAGAACGCATCTACCAGCACTGGCTGGAAATTACTTTCCCACACGGCGTTCCAGTTCGCCTGCGCAATGGTATCCTGCGTGTAGTCGAGCCCGTGAGGACCGAGCAGACCGGTCAGTGTATTTTTATCGAACTGTTCTTCAGGGATGTAAGCGACGAGCTGGTCAACGTTCTCTTCAAACCCTTCGTACCCGGCATCTGCCAGCTGGGCGATGAGTATGTCTTTTATTTCCGGTGGTGCGGATATGGTGATCGCGATATGTGACATGAACACAATATAATCACAAATTCCTCAGAGCCAATAGCGATTTGACAATTTTAAAAATTCCTTTGCGGAAAATCCGGGCTGCTTTATATTTGAATTAAAATAATATAACCTTATCCTATGAAAAAACTCATTCTGCTGGCGGCCGTTCTGGCCGGCGGCGCCGCGGCGCATGCGCAAACGATCGTTAAACCCGTCAGTCTCCCGATGAACGATTCCATTGTGTACCAGGTTGAAAATGCCGTGTTCATTTTTGACAAACAGCATGTGGAAGATTATTTCAAAGGACTGGATACCATTCTCCCGCAGCGCAAATACGACAACAAAGTGTTCCGCAATATCCAGTTCGCGCATCTCAACCAGGAGGAAGTGCAGCGGCATTACGCGATGGCGAACATATTCTGGGCGGCCTCCAAAACCAGCCCCCTGCATTATTCCACCGACCGCATCTCGCTGTTCTGGAACGATACCGAAACCATCCTGATGCCGTACCTGGACGAGATATTGCCGGAACTGCTGGAGCAGGGTTGGGTGCAGGTGGTGGAAAGGTCTACCGGTAAAAGGGTGGCGCAGTTCCGTATCGATTATGAGGACATCGACCTGAAAACCTTCCGCATCTTCCGTTTCAACAAAGTGAACAACCGCGACCAGGGCAAGCTGATCCTCCGGGAAAGCGATATCTTCCTGGAGCAGATGCATAATGTGCAGCGGTAACGTGAACGGGTAAACGTTATTGCCGCAACGCGTGTTATAACGGTGGCGTACAAACGAATTTCACGCAAGCTATATCGCTCGCATCGTGCTGAAAATGCCGTGCTGGCATGTACGTACAAACGATTTTTACGCAAAGTATACCTGGTAAGAACAAAGAACGCCTGGCCGGTTGGCCGGGCGTTCTCTTTTGCAAAAAAAGCGCCCCGGCATACACCAGGGCGCTTTTTCAATATGCTGACCGTTTCAATGAAACGGTTCGATACTATTGTTCGTCAAACACCGGGCCCAGTTCGGGACCTTCAGACTGCTCGGGTTGTGAAGGACGCTGTCCGCGGTCTCCGCCACGGTCGCCGCGATCACCACGATCGCCGCGGTCAAAACGGTCGCCGCCACGACGGTCACCACGATCGCCACCTCTGCGGTCGCCACGGTCGCCGCGATCACGGCGTTCGCCGCGGTCTTCACGCTCAGGCCTTTCCACGTAACCTTCGGGTTTCGGCATCAGCACCTTGCGGCTGAGCTTGAACTTGCCGGTTTTGGGATCGGTGCCTACCAGTTTCACTTTCACTTTCTCGCCTTCGCTCAGCACGCCGTCCATATTCTCGAGGCGTTTCCAGGAAACTTCGGAGATGTGGAGCAGGCCCTGTTTGCCGGGGAGGAACTCAACGAACGCACCGTAAGGCATTACGCTTTTCACGGTTGAATCGTATACTTCGCCCACTTCGGGAACGGCTACGATGCCTTTGATCCATGCGAGGGCTTTATCGAGATTTTCTTTCTTCACTGCAAAGATGCTCACTTCGCCGGTCTGGCCTACTTCTTCGATATTGATAGTAGTGCCGGTTTCGCGCTGGATCTCCTGGATCACTTTACCGCCGGGTCCGATCACCGCGCCGATGTATTCGCGGTCGATGATCAGTTTTTCCATGCGCGGAGCATGCGGTTTCGGTTCAGGACGGGCGGCATCGATGGTATTGTACATCGCTTCGAGGATGTGCAGGCGGCCCTGGCGTGCCTGGGCGAGCGCTTTGCGCATTACGTCCATGCTGAGGCCGTCTACTTTAATGTCCATCTGCACCCCGCAGATACCGTCGCGGGTGCCGGTTACCTTGAAGTCCATATCGCCGAGGTGGTCCTCGTCGCCGAGGATGTCGCTCAGTACGGCCCATTTACCGTCGCTTGCGCGGGAAATGAGGCCCATGGCGATGCCGGACACGTGTTTCGGCAGGGGAACGCCTGCGTCCATCAGCGCCAGGGAGCCGGCGCAAACGGTAGCCATGGAAGAGGAACCGTTCGATTCGAGGATGTCTGACACGACGCGCACCGTATAGGCGTAATCGTTACCGGGCATCATCTGTTTGAGGGAGCGCAACGCGAGGTTGCCGTGGCCCACTTCGCGGCGGCCGGGGCCGCGCATCATTTTCACCTCGCCGGTAGAGAAGGGAGGGAAATTATAGTGGAGGATAAACTTGGTGTAGTTGGAGGTGGCGGCGCTTTCGATCAGCAGCTCGTCATCAGGCGTACCGAGGGTAACGGTGGTGAGGGACTGCGTTTCGCCGCGGGTGAACAGAGCGGAGCCGTGGGGTGAAGGCAGCAGGTCCGTTTCCATGGCCAGGGGGCGCACCTGGTCGAGCACGCGGCCGTCGAGGCGGATGCTTTCGTCCAGGATCATATTGCGGACGGTTTCTTTTTCCAGGTCGTGGAAATAGCCGCCAACCAGGGCTGCGTCTTCTTCAGGCAGCTCGCCGAGGGATTCCACGAGTTCTTCTTCGATCTTTTTGAACGCTTCGGAACGGTCGTGTTTGCCGAGGGCGGATTTGGACACTTCCAGGATGCGGGCCTGCGCGAACGCTGCGATCTTTGCTTTCAGCTCGTCATTCTGGTGCGGTTTATCGTATTCGCGTTTGGCAGGGTTGCCGATGAGCGCGCGCAGCTCTTGCTGGGCCCTCACCTGTACGCGGATGGCTTCGTGGCCAAGCTCGATGGCTTTTACGAGGTCTTCTTCCTGGCATTCCTTGCTCTCCCCTTCCACCATCATGATGTTCTTTTCAGTGGCGGCCACGATAAAGTCCATATCGGCGGTAGCCAGCTGGGAACGGGTGGGGTTGATCACAAATTCGCCTGCAACGCGCGCCACGCGCACTTCGGAGATGCTCTCCTGGATGGGCACGTCGGACACTGCGAGGGCAGCGGAAGCCGCGAGGGCCGCCATTGCGTCGGGCATTACTTCAGGATCGGAGGAAACGAGGGTTACCAGTACCTGGACGTCGCATAAATAATCGTCGGGGAACAAAGGGCGCAGGGCGCGGTCGATCAGGCGGGAGATCAGCACCTCGTAGTCGCTCAGTTTGCCTTCGCGTTTGAAGAACGATCCCGGGATGCGGCCGGCGGACGCAAATTTCTCCTGGTAGTCAACGGTTAACGGGAAAAAGGACTGGCCTTCTTTGGGCTTCTTGTTGGCCACCACGGTGGCGAGCAGGATGCAGTCGCCCAGACGGACAGTAACGGCGCCATCGGCCTGACGGGCCATTTTGCCTGTTTCTATCGTCACGATGCGGCCTCCGACTATATCAAATTTAACCGAAGTAGGTGTGAGATTCATACTTGTGTGAGGATTAATAAGGTACACATACAAAAAAACTATTCCCAACTGATTTAGTTGGGAATAGCCGCTATAAAAAGTTTCGGATTACTTTCTGAGACCTAACTTCTCGATAAGGGCACGGTAGCCGGAGAGGTTGGTTTTAGACAGGTAAGAAAGCAGGCGCTTTCTCTGCCCTACCATTTTCATCAGGCCGCGGTGAGTGGAGAAATCCTTTTTATTCTGCTTCAGGTGAGCGGAGATGCTGTTGATGCGCTCCGTTACCAGTGCAATTTGCGCTTCCACAGAACCGGTATTCTTTTCGCTGCCACCGAATTCTTTGAAAATATTAGCTTTCTTTTCTACAGTTAAGTAAGACATCTTTGATAATAATAATTTTTAAACTCGCTATTTTTCCGGTGCAAAGGTAAGAAGTAATATGCCAAGTTCCAAATTGAATTTGGAAAGTATGTTTACTGAAAACCAATGCTTTATCTATACAAAATTTACCGCTGCGTTGTCCGTTACCTGCCCGTTCTCCGTGCGCAGCACGCGGCTCGGGAACTTCTGCAGCACGATATAGTCGTGGGTCGCCATGATCATCGCCGTACCGTCTTCCCGGCAAATGCGGAACAGCAGCTGCATGATGCCGTCCGACGTTTCGGGGTCCAGGTTGCCGGTAGGCTCGTCCGCCAGTATCAGCTTGGGGCCGTTCAGCAGCGCACGGGCAATGTCCACCCTTTGCTGCTCCCCGCCGCTCAGCTCGTAAGGCATCTTGAACCCTTTCGTGCCCAGGCCCACCTTTTCCAGCACATCCTTGATCTTCTCCTCTATCTGCGACTGGTCCGCCCAACCCGTGGCCTTCAACGCGAACTTCAGGTTGTCGTGCACCGTACGGTCCGTCAGCAGCTGGAAATCCTGGAATACCACCCCCAGGTTCCGGCGGAGGTAAGGCACCTTCTTCCAGTCCATCTTCGTCAGGTCGAAACCCGCCACCTGGCCGCTGCCTTCGCGAAGCGGAAGATCGCCGTACAAGGTTTTCAGCAAACTGGATTTGCCCGTGCCCGTCTTCCCGATCAGGTACACGAACTCTCCCCTGTTCACCGAAATGTTTACATCAGACAGGATCAGGGAATTGCCCTGGTATACGTTTACATTCGCCAGTTGAACTATGGGTTGGTCCACCATCTATATTTCCTTTTTGAAATCCAAAAATAACCCAATTACTTGTAAGTGACCCAATTCTTGTAAAAACTATAAAATTAGTTTGTAAACTAAAATAATAGTTTTACATTTGAAACAGGGCAGGTACCGTCCCGACACAAACTGAAAAAAAAATGAAAACGCTGACCAAAGCAGAAGAACAGATCATGCAGGTATTATGGAAGCTGGGACCTTCGTTCGTGAAGGACCTGGTGGAAGAAATGCCGGAGCCGCGGCCGCATTACAACACCGTTTCCACGCTGGTAAAAATACTGGTGGAAAAAGGTTTCGTCAATTTCAAGGCCTATGGCAAAAGCCATCAGTATTACGCGCTCATCAGCAAGGAAGAGTACAGCCACAAAACGGTGAAGAACTTCGTGAAAGGTTATTTCGAAGGCTCTTTCAGCAACATGGTCTCTTTTTTCGTGCAGGAAAAAGACATGAGCGTAAGCGATCTTGAAAAGCTCCTGCAACAGATCAAACAATCTAAAAACACGGAAAAATGACGCCCTTTCTCGCCTATCTCGTCAAGGTGATCGTGTGCTCGGGCATCCTGTACGCGTATTACCACCTGGCTTTGCGCAACAACCGCTTTCACCAGTGGAACCGTTTTTACCTGCTGGCCATTACCGTGCTGAGCCTGGCGGTGCCGCTGCTGCGAATACCGCTCTCTTTCACGGGCGCGGAAGCGCCGGGCATTTACGTGTATACGGCGCAGGTAGTAACGCTGCGCGACCAGGTGTTTACCGTGGCGGCATCGCCCGGTGCGCCGCAGCTCAGTCTTACCGCTTTGCTGTACGGCCTCGTGATGGCGCTGATGGCGCTCCGTATCGGCTGGGGGTATTTTAAAATACTGCAGCTGGTGCGCAGCAGTCATGTGGAACGCGTGCTGACTTACAACCTCGTGCTGTCAAAGCATATCGCGGCGCCGTTCTCGTTCTTCCGTTTCATTTTCTGGAACAGCGGCATGAGCGCGTCCACGCCCGAAGGGAGGCAGATGCTGCGGCACGAAATCGTGCATTTACGGGAAAACCATAGTACGGACAAGCTGTTCATGGAGATCGTGACGGCCGTCTGCTGGATCAACCCGTTCTTCCACCTGATCAAACGCGAGCTGTCGCTGGTGCATGAATTTATTGCAGACAAACGTTCCGTCGAGAACGGCGACGCGGCTGCTTACGCTCAAACCATTCTTCACGCTGCTTTACAAACCGGTCCTGCGTTTCATCTTACAAACAACTTTTCTCATCAACCGATTAAACGAAGGATTTTTATGCTCACTCAATCCCGCAGATTCCGTTTCAGCTACCTCCGCAGGGCGATGATCGTGCCGGTAGCGCTGCTGATATTCAGTTCGCTTGCGTTCGTGACCGAAGAAAAAATGGACCGCCTCAGCGACAACCTGAACATTACCCTTCCGCAACCCGATGCGCGGCAGATAATTGTCAACCCGCCAGCCGATACCACACCGCTGAAAGAACCGGACATCACCCGCCAGGAAATTTTCACTGTCGTGGAGCAGCCGCCTGCCTTCCCCGGCGGCGAAAAGGGGCTCAACGAGTACCTCGGCTCCAATATCCGTTACCCGAAAGCCGCGATAGAGAAAAAGATCGGCGGCACGGTGTTCGTATCGTTCATCGTGATGGACGACGGCCGTGTGCTGTTCGTTAAAACCGTTGGCGCCAAAAAAGGCGGCGGGCTGGAAGAAGAAGCCGTACGCGTAGTAAAGGGCATGCCTAAATGGAAGCCCGGCAAACAGAACGGACGGAACGTAAACGTGCAGTTCAACCTGCCGATCCACTTCACGCTTGCACCGCCCCCGCCGCCCGCTCCCGCGAAAGGCGCAAAACAACCGGACGCTAACGGCGTATTTACGTTTGTCGAGATCGCTCCCACTTTTAAAGGCGGCGATGCGGCGCTCAACAAATACCTCTCCTCCAATATCCATTACCCCCACGAGGCTACCGAAAAGGGAATACGGGGGACCATATTCGTCAGCTTCATCGTCAATAAAAGCGGCGCATTGAGCAACGTAAGAACGGTAGGCGCCAAAAAAGGCGGCGGATTGGAAGAAGAAGCGGTACGCGTGGTGAAAGCCATGCCGGCCTGGACGCCCGGCAAGCAGGATGGGAAACCCGTTGCAGTAGCGTTCAACCTGCCGATAAGATTCGTTCTAAATTAGGAAACAATAATAGAGCAAACATCTAATGATTGCTGATAACAGGCGTTGAGCTTCCGCTCAGCGCCTTTTTTATGACGTGCAGGTTTTATGGCGTGTGGTTTTGACATGCGGTTTTTGTGACCTGCGGGGCATTTTCCCCTACTCAAAAACCCTTCAAAGGCCGTCTAAAAACCATCTGTCAGCCGTCGCGAGGCCTCTGCAAGGCCGCAGGCCCCAGGATCGGAACATCAAACAAGCCGGCTGAAAAACAGATCAGCCGGCTTTCTCTAGATCTTAAAAACGCGTTTACACATACACGAACTCCCCGTGAACGCTTTTCACGGTCACTTTATT
>JBQCFV010000270.1:0-6941 GCA_051958695.1 Chitinophaga sp.
CCGATCTGTTTGCAGAAGTTCACCGTCAGCCCCTCGTAGGCCGTTACCCTGATGGACGGCTTCCCGCGGTAGATCTCGCGTATCCATTCCACGCGTTGCTCCATGCTGAACATGGGCTCTTTGCCCGCATTTACCCCGATGCCGATCACCAGCTCGTCGAACAGCGGCAGCGCCCGGTCGATGATGTCGGTGTGGCCCAGCGTAACGGGATCGAAAGTACCGGGGAATAAGCAGATTCTTTGCATACTTGTCGTATTATTCTCCGGGAGAGGGTTTCCGAAGTTCTTCCCGGTTGATGAATATAGAGAAAATAGTCGTTCCGTAATTCCTTTGCGCGCGGTAATAGCTGAATTGTTTGTAGTCGTTGCGCGGCGTATGTTCCAGCACAAACCATCCTTCGGGGTTCAGCAGCCCTTTTTTGAAAACGATCTTCGGCAATTCGTCGATCGTGCCAAGCGCGTACGGCGGGCCGGCGAAGATGAAATCGAACTGCTCGCTGCATTGTTCCAGGTATCGGAATACGTCCATCCGCACGAGTTTCAGATTAATGCCCAGCGAGTCTGCGGTTCTGGCGATAAAGTCCGCCATGGCGTTGTCTTTCTCCACGATCGTCTGGTCGGTCGCCCCGCGGGACGCCAGCTCGTAGCTGATGGCGCCGGTACCACCGAAAATATCCAGCGTTTTCAGCGTGGATATGTCGAGGTTGTTTTCGATGATATTAAAAAGGCCTCCCTTCGCAATATCTGTCGTGGGCCGGGTATGCGGCATGTTCGCAGGCGGGCTGATGCGGTGACCGCCCAATGTACCTCCGATTATACGCATAGCGCCAGTGCATAAAGATTGTGGAAATGATGTGGGGGCAGCTCGTTCATTTTCGGGATGTACAGGAACCCGTCGGGCTTGTGCACCCATTCCAGCTTCGGCAGAAAACGGTTCAGCTCCTGGTACACCTGCGAATCCTGCGTGAGCGCGCCGCCCAGCCTGATCCTCGCCTGCTGCTCCGCAAAACCGAGCTGGCGCAGGGAATTGACGATGTAATAAACGATATCAAGACCGCTGCGGTAGGTATACTGCTGCTGCATCTGCAACCTGCCTGCGGCGTAAATGGTAAGTGTGAACTGCTGCGGCGACACTTCGATGTAAGCGGTGCCTTCGGGATGAAAAATATCCGTGTCCGCCTGGTAAGCTTTCAGCAGCGCGGAGTGCGCGTGAATAACGGTATCGGTGGAAAATTCCTTTCTCAGGAAGCCGAGCATGTCTTTGTCCACGGCAAACACGTTCACCATGCCCAGCTCGGTAAGCAGGTCGGTAAGCACGGCCTCGTGGATCTTTTCCGGCAGCACGGCCCGCAGGTAATCCTTTTTAAGCTGCGACTGGAAGTGCGTTTCCGGCACAAGGGTATTGTCCGGCGAATCGAATGCCAGCAGCACCTGTTTGAAAGCGGTGAACAGCAGCCTGTCCGCGTCGAAAATATGCTCGATCATCTCAAGGTCCGCCATCGCCACGGTCTTTGGCTGGTAAGTATAACTTTTCAGCGCCAGGAATTTCCGCTGCAATGGCGACAATACCGCGTAACTGAACGTGCCGGCGCCGATCAGCACCAGCAATGTGCAGGTGGTGAGGTCCGTCTCCAGCAGGGAGGCGTCGTCGATCGCGTATGTGGGTTGTATGGTATATGCCACGGGCATCTTTGAAAAATGAGACACAATAATAAACAAAAAGCTCCAACGGATATTCCTAATTTGATAAAAAAGAACTGGGGCAGGGCTTTTTTAGGGCCGGAGGCTCAGCTTTTTTATCAAATTAGGAATATCCGTTTACGCGCCAACAGGGGGACGTAGTACTTCCGGCACTGGAATGGCGGACGTAGGGTGTTTGCGCATCAGGGAGGGAAGAAGGCTTCCGGCACCGGGATGGCGGACGTAGAGCGGCTTACAAATCCACCGGGATGACTTACTGCATCTCCTCCAGCATCTTCTTGCACTCGGCTTTATAAGCTACATCATCCTGCAATATCGGGCGGAGGCGTACGGCTTTGTTGAGCACTTCCATGCTTTGCGTTTCCTGGTTGTTTTGTTTGAATGCGATGGCGAGGTCGAGGTAATTGAGGATGAACGAGGGTTTCAGCTTCATGCACTTTTCATAGTTGGCGATGGCCTCTTCCATCGTGCCGGGAGGCACGCCGCCGAACAACACTTTGGCCGCGGCTTTTTCGAGGGAGCTGAGGTTGAAGAGGTCGAAGTTCCATTTACCGATGAGATGATATGCTTCGGCGTAATCCGGTTTAAATTTCAGGGCGAGGTCGGCGTACTTTTTTACTTCTTTTGCGGCGGCTACTTTTTCTTTTGCGCCGGAGATCTGCGCCAGGCGGGCGTAATACACGGCCTGCGCATAATTGGCTTCGGCGTTTTCCGGTTCGGCCTTCAGCGCTTCGTAAGCGTATATCCGCGCCTGGTCGAGCCACGACTGCTTGGCGGATTTATCTTTCTGACGCGCGGCCTCGCGGCTGCAGATAAGGCTGGATTGCGTGAAAGCGCCGACGTGGCCGGGAGAAACCTGCAGCAGTTGCTTGTATTTGGCGAGCGCTTCGGTTTCCTTCATTTGTTTGGTGAGCGTTTGCGCCTGCGTCAGCAGCTCTTCGGCGCTTTGGGCCGTTCCGGCCAGCGCCATACCGCAAAACACAAGCATGCAAATGGTTTTCTTAAGCATAGGACGATAATTTGAATTTAAGGGTCATCAAATTTAAGTGTTCTTGCCTGGAAATACCAGCCGCTCTTCAATATTGTTTGTCGAGGCTCACCACGGCATACGCCAGATCGCCGCCGAAGGGCGGGGCCTGCTTCCTGAGCGTGACTTTGGAATGCGTAACGGAAGGATACTTTTCGCGGATGGCGGCGGTGATGTCGTGCACTACCTGCTCCAGCAGCGGCTGCGGCACTTCCATCACCTTGCAGGCGATATTGTACAGCGTTTCGTAGTTCACCGACTCAACGAGCATGGACGGGTGTTCCGGCTCGGGAATGCTCACCTGCACGTCGAGTATAAAATGATTGCCCAGCACCTGCTCTTCCTTGTAAAGCCCGTGATACGCAAAAAAACGGACGCTTTCCAGCGCAATGGTCAGCATGATATAAAAGATAAAAGGGCCGGCCATCGGCGGCCGGCCCGTGATCAAAATTAATGTCCTTTGGCGGAGAGATACCTTTCCGCATCGAGCGCGGCCATACATCCGCTGCCGGCCGCGGTTACGGCCTGGCGGTAGATCTTGTCCTGCACGTCGCCGCAGGCGAATACGCCTTCAACGCTGGTGCGGCTGCTGCCGGGAACGGTTTTGATATAGCCCTGGTCGTCCATTTCCAGCTTGCCGGCAAAAATACCGGAGTTGGGCTGGTGGCCGATGGCTACGAAAAACGCGCTCACCGGGACCGTTTTTTCTTCTTTCGTTTCGGTGTTGAGCACGCGTACGCCTTCCACCTTGTTTTCCCCCACTACTTCGAGGGTCTCGGTGTTCCAGTATACCATGATGTTGGAAGTTTTCAGCACCCGGTCCTGCATCACTTTGCTGGCGCGCATTTCATGACGGCGCACGAGCATGTGCACGTTGGAGCAGATCTTGGAAAGATAAAGCGCTTCTTCGGCCGCGGTATCTCCCGCGCCTACGATGGCCGCTTCTTTCCCGCGGAAAAAGAACCCGTCGCATACGGCGCAGGCGGATACGCCGCTGCCGTTGAGCCGCTGTTCGGAAGGCAGGCCCAGCCATTTGGCGGAAGCCCCGGTCGCGATAATGATCGCGTCGGCGGTGATGGTCTTTTCTTCGTCGATCTCTACTTTATAAGGCTGGGAGCTGAAGTCCACCGCAGTGGCCATTCCGTAACGGATGTCCGCGCCCATGCGGCTGGCCTGTTTTTCGAAGTCCACCATCATTTCGGGGCCCTGTATGCCTTCAGAGTAACCGGGATAGTTCTCCACTTCGGTCGTGATGGTAAGCTGGCCTCCGGGCTGGATGCCCTGGTATAGGACGGGTTTGAGGTTCGCGCGGGCGGCATAGATGGCTGCCGTGTACCCCGCCGGGCCTGACCCAATGATGAGTACATGTACGTGCTCCTGGGATGTCTTGTTTTCCATGCTGTTGTTTAATGTGTTGGTGTTGGTTTTGATTTTGATTTTATTTTGGAATGATAATGGTCCTGTAGGTAATGCTGTAACCTCCCCAGTAGCCCAGCGCGCCTTTTACGTTGCCCAGCGTGCGCGTGGGCGAAGCAAAGGGATTGCCGGCGGACGAATAGGCAAATTCCGCGGTGCGCCAGAAATCATAGGTGCTATGATCGATGTTGCAGAATTTCAGCGTTACGGTATCGCCTTTGTCGAAAAAACCGTAGTCGTTGATGTCCAGGCTGCTATTCTTGTCCACACCCGGGCTCACCAGCACGTCGAAGCTGGTGCCGTTCACCACCTGGTCGTCGAACACGGAGCTCATCGCCGGCAGGAAGCGGCCGCTGTTCAGCGACGTAAAATACCGGAAATAATTGCCTCTTTCCGGCGGATCGGTCACTTTCACCAGTATTTCCGCGCGGTTGGAATCCTCGTCCTTCCCGAATTTCCACCACATCGTGTCCAGCCTGAACTTCGGCTCCGGGATGGTGGTGATGGAATGGTAGACCTTTCCACCGGTCTCGATGCGCAGCGTATAACTTTTACCGGTTTCGCCGGGAAACGCCGACTGCATGTCCGCCGTATCCACCGAATAAAAATAAAGCGCCACGCCCCCGCTCGTATCCGTCCGGTATTCCCGGAGCTGATGCGTGCGCGCGCCATCGCTGACCGTCACCACGGCGTCGTGTATGAACGATTCCAGCAATTGCTGCGGCGTGATGCGGCTGAAATAATTGAGGCTCCTGCTGACCTTCACCATGGGAAAACTTCCCTGCTCGATGATGCCTTCCACTACCAGCATGTCCTCCGTACGCGGAAGGTTCACGTTGATCTCTTTTTCACAAGCCGTTCCGATTACTGTCAGAAAAACGAATGTGAAGTATGCCTTTCGCATAAGATTGCAAAAATAAAGGGTTGAAAGGAGAATTTCGAATCGGGAAGGGATGGTTTTCGTCTCTATATGACTCTATAACGGTATAGACGGACCCTATAGGTATAAAAAAACGTCCCGCCACATTACATAGGGCGGGACGCTTTATCCCAGATTCGAAATTTTAAACTAATGCAATTATCCCAGGTAGGATTTCAGCGCGCCGCTGTAGCGGGCTTTCTGAAGCCTTTTAATGGCTCTTTCCTTGATTTGGCGGATGCGTTCTTTCGTCAAATCGTACTTCTGTCCTATCTGTTCAATTGTCGCGCCGTTTTCACCATCCAGACCAAAATACGCGTTCACGATCTCTGCTTCGCGGGGGCTCAGGGATTTGAGCACGCGGCGGATCTCTTCTCTCAGCGAGTCCTGCATTACATCGTCGTCGGTCACGTCGCCGCCTTCCAGGAGGTCGCCCATCGCCACGTCTTCCGCTTCGTGCACGGGTGCGTCGAGGCTCATGTGGCGGGTATTGCTCTGGAAGATGTTGTTGATCTCCGACTCGGACATTTCGAGGATCTCGGCCAGCTCTTCGGTGGAAGGCTCGCGTTCGTTTTCCTGCTCGAATGCCATGTAAGCTTTATTCGCTTTATTGTAAGTGCCGATCTTGTTTTGCGGCAGGCGCACAAGGCGGCCCTGCTCGGCCAATGCCTGCAGAATGGACTGGCGTATCCACCATACGGCATAAGAGATGAATTTGAAACCCTTGGTCTCGTCGAAACGCTGCGCAGCCTTGATCAGCCCTAAATTTCCTTCATTGATGAGGTCGGAGAGGCTTAAGCCCTGGTGCTGATATTGTTTGGCCACGGAAACAACGAAACGAAGGTTTCCTGTAGTTAATCTTTCAAGAGCCCGCTGGTCGCCCATTTTGATGCGCTGGGCCAGTATGGTCTCTTCCTCTGGAGTTAACAAAGGGATCTTCGAGATTTCCTGCAGGTATTTTTCTACCGCCTGCGAATCACGATTGGTGATCTGGGTGGCAATTTTAAGTTGCCTCATATTTTACAAGTATTAGTTTACGAATATTATATTAACAGCCGAAAGATAATTTTGTTGTAACATTTAAATGGTATATCTTACACGGTTGCGAAATTAGCCTGCAAAGATCGTGCTAATCCCCCACTCTTCCAAATTGCTTCGATATGGTTAAGGCTGGGTTACGGAACCGGGGCAAGAATGCTCACATTATCTGTTCACTTTCAATAGCTGAGCACTTTGTGCGGGACAGTCTCAATACCTGCCAGCTATAACAAAGTACTCCATATAAACGGAATTTAATAGCGAATTAGTCCCTATTTCCAGGGGTTTATGTAAATTTTAACAATTAAAAAATATAGTCATCGGGATTAATGACTTCTCTAATTTATTTAACCACCTTTTGCAAATTATTTAATGGATTTCAGGAGCGACACTTTCACCAAACCCACTCCGGCCATGCTGGAGGCCATGCTTAAAGCCCCCGTGGGCGACGATGTTTTCGGGGAAGACCCATCCGTGAACGAACTGGAAGCCAGGATGTCAGCACTTTTTGGCATGGAGGCGGCAGTTTACTGCCCTTCCGGCACAATGAGCAACCAGGTCGCCATCAACGTGCATACCCGCCCCGGCGACGAAGTGATCTGCAGTTCCCTCGCCCACGTATACATCTACGAAGGCGGCGGCATCGCATTCAATTCCGGCGCGCAAACGCGCCCGCTCGAAGGCGACCGCGGCATGATAACAGCCGCGGCCGTGGAAGCCGCCATCAACCCGGACGATGTGCACAAGGCCCGCACTTCCCTCGTATGCCTCGAAAATACCTCCAACCGCGGCGGCGGATGCTGTTACGACCGGGAAGAGATCGAACGGATCAAAGCCGTTT
>JBQCFV010000271.1:0-2251 GCA_051958695.1 Chitinophaga sp.
TGCTGCTGGACGTTACCCCGCTTTCCCTCGGTATCGAAACCATGGGCGGCGTGTTCACCAAGCTGATCGAATCCAACACCACCATCCCCACCAAAAAGAGCGAAGTATTCTCTACCGCCGCAGACAACCAGCCGAGCGTAGAAATACACGTGCTGCAAGGGGAAAGGCCGATGGCCTCACAAAACAGGACGCTGGGCCGCTTCATCCTGAACGACATTCCGCCCGCGCAGCGCGGCGTGCCCAAGATCGAAGTGGTATTCGACATCGACGCCAACGGCATCCTTCACGTAACCGCGAAAGACCAGGGCACCGGTAAATCGCAGAACATCCGCATCGAAGCGGGCAGCGGCCTGAATAAAGAAGAGATCGAAAAAATGAAGGCAGAGGCTAAAGCCAACGAAGCGGAAGACAAAGCCGCGCGTGAAAAGGTTGAAAAGATCAACCAGGCGGACAGCCTCGTGTTCCAGACCGAAAAACAGCTCAAAGAATACGGCGACAAGATCCCCGCTGACAAAAAAGCGCCGATCGAAGCAGCCCTGGAAAAACTGCGCGAAGCGCAGAAAACGCAGGACGTTGCGCAGATCGATACCGCGGTGAACGAACTGAACACCGCCTGGACGGCCGCTTCCGAAGAGCTGTACAAAGCATCCCAGGCGCAGGGCCAGCCCGGCGCCGACGGCAACGCACAAGGCGGCCAGCAGCAGCAGGGCGGCGGCCAGCAGGGTAATGCCGGCGATGCGGTAACAGACGCCGAATTTGAAGAAGTGAAATAAAACGAAGTGTAATAGCTACTGCGAATAATAGGTATAAGCCCGGGCTGTAAAGGCCCGGGCTTTTTTGTATATTGAGGGAGTTTCCCTTACCATGCGACAGACCACCGGCATCGTTTTTATCATTGTCCTGCTCCTCAATACATTGGCCCTGAAGGCCGAAAATATCGTCGTTACTTCCCGGCTCGATCAGGGCCCCGGCACGCTCTGGGAAGCCATCGAAAGAGCCAACGCCAACGGTACGGCCACCCGCGATTATATCCGTTTCAACCTCCCCGGCACCACCATGGACGAAAGGACCATCATCCTCGACAAGCTGGAGCTGCCCGCCCTCTCCTCCAATATTGAAATAGACGCCACTACCCAGCCCGGCACGCCTTTCGGCATCAGCAACGCAAAGGTGAGGATACTGAAGACCAGCCTCGTAGGCGCCGGTTTTTTTCACATGCTCAAAATTTACAGCGCGAGCGATGTGGCGATCTATGGTTTCTACATGGAATTTCGCACCAACGAGCCGGGCGCGTTCAACATTTCCCTGTTCAACAGCAGCAACGTGACCATCGGCGGCCCCGGCAAAGGCAACGTGCTCATCGCCGCGGGCGGCACCATCGGCAGCGACGTGGTAACACCGGGCACTTCCAACGGCATCCGCATTTCGCATAACATCATCGGGCTGGAGCCGGACGGCGTTACGCTGGCCAGTCTTCCCGCCACGGTCCCCCGCATGATACTCTGGGCTGCGGGAGAGGTGGAAGTGGACCATAACCAGATCTGCGCTTCCGTGCTGATAGAGGAATACAATCTGCCGGTTACGGGCACACGAAATTATCGCGTGCACGACAATCTTTGGAGCAGCGATCCTACAGGCACTATCCGGAAAGGTTCCGGCTACCTGGTGGTGCGCTGCCAGAGCTGGCCCGGCAAAAACGATGCGGTGATCGACATCAGGAACAACCATTTTCTTGACGGCGTGCTGGAGCTGTATGGCGGCGGGGGAGAGATCAAAGTGCAGGGGAACAGGATCAATACGGATATTACCGGCGCCGTTCGCACGAGCCGCCCATCCGTTCCTACGTTGGTGATCAGGAACACGGACGGCCGCTCGCTAGTAGGTGGCGATCTTCCGGCGGAAAAGAATTATATCGCGGCGGGTACCTATTGCGTGGATGCGCCGTATGACCAGAACATTACCATCACGAAGAACAGTATTTTTTGTCCTGCCGTAAGAGGCATTCAATCGAAAGAGACCGTGTTCATCGAATCGTTTAGCGGCACTACGATCACCGGCAGCAGCGAGCCCGAAGCATTGATCGAATTGTTTGAGGCGAATAAATGCGAGGAAGGAACGGAATGCGCCGGGAAAACCTACATCGGTTCCACTACCGCGGACGCTACGGGAAAATGGTCGTACACGGGCGTTTTACCGGCATCGGTAGTGGCTACGGGCACGAACAAACAAGGCGCCACGTCTGAATTTACAC
>JBQCFV010000272.1:0-2496 GCA_051958695.1 Chitinophaga sp.
CCAGCGACCGGTTATCCTTTGCCAGTTCGCGCTCGCCCTGCAACACGTTGATCTCCACGCTCGTCTGGCCATCACTGGCGGTCGAGAAGACCTGGCTCTTCTGCGTCGGGATCGTCGTGTTGCGCTCGATGAGCCGTGTGAACACGCCCCCGAGCGTCTCGATGCCGAGCGAGAGCGGCGTCACGTCGAGCAGCAGCACGTCCTTCACCTCACCGGTGAGCACGCCACCCTGGATAGCAGCGCCTACGGCCACTACTTCGTCGGGGTTCACGCCTTTATTGGGCTTTTTGCCAAAGAATTTTTCCACCACTTCCTGTATGCGGGGGATACGGGTAGAACCGCCCACGAGGATCACCTCGTCGATCTTATTGATATCCACGCCGGCATCGGCAATGGCCCTGCGGCAGGGTTCCAGCGTTCTTTCCACGAGGCTGTCGCTCAGCTGCTCGAATTTCGCGCGGGTGAGCTTTTTCACGAGGTGCTTGGGCACGCCGTCCACCGCGGTGATGTAAGGCAGGTTGATCTCCGTCTCCTGGGAGGAAGACAGCTCGATCTTGGCCTTTTCAGCGGCTTCTTTCAAACGTTGCCATGCCATCGGGTCCTTATGCAGGTCTACCGCTTCGTCTTTTTTAAATTCGTCTGCCAGCCAGTCCATGATCACTTTGTCGAAGTCGTCGCCGCCCAGGTGCGTATCGCCGTTGGTGGATTTTACTTCGAACACGCCGTCGCCCAGCTCAAGGATGGATACGTCGAACGTACCGCCGCCAAGGTCGAATACGGCGATCATGCTGTCCGCATGTTTTTTGTCCATACCATAAGCCAGCGCTGCCGCGGTAGGCTCGTTGATGATACGGCGAACGGTAAGACCGGCGATCTCACCGGCTTCTTTGGTAGCCTGGCGCTGGGCGTCGTTGAAGTAAGCCGGAACGGTGATCACCGCTTCGGACACTTCCTGGCCCAGGTAGTCTTCCGCTGTTTTTTTCATTTTCTGCAGGATCATCGCAGAAATTTCCTGCGGCGTGTATAACCTGCCGTCTATATCGATACGCGTCGTATTGTTGTCGCCTTTTGTCACTTTATAGCTTACGTGGCTCAGTTCATTGGATACCTCGTCGAAATGGCGACCCATGAAACGCTTCACAGACATGATGGTGTTTACGGGGTTGGTGATGGCCTGGCGTTTGGCCGGGTCACCCACTTTCCTTTCACCATTCTTTAAAAACGCAACCACGGAAGGCGTCGTGCGACGGCCTTCATCGTTTGCGATCACTACCGGTTCGTTACCTTCCATTACGGCAACGCAAGAGTTGGTAGTTCCTAAGTCAATACCTATGATTTTTCCCATAATAATTAATGTTCTCCTTTGTGAAACAGTGTGGCCCGGGAGGGTTCCCGGACTTATTGATCGTTTGTCAATGATTATGCCAAGGCAGGCTTATATGAAAATATGTCAGTTCCCGCGTGCAAGCACGTTTGTATTTTGAAAGATATACAACACAGTGGCGCAAAATTTGTTTCACTGTATAGTAACTAACCGTAATCATATGAAAAATACCACGCTAAGATGGGCCATTCTCCTCCTGGCCGCATCTCCCCTCACGCTTGTTGCCCAAACCCCCGAACCGGAACCAGCAACTACCACTCCCACGTCAACGCCCAAAGGCGGCCTTTTTGGAGGCAGCCAGCAATTCAGGACCTTCTCCCTCGGCGTGAACGGCGGGGTGCTGATACCTGCCGTAGCCACCGGCGGCAGCAACGACTTCACCAAATGGCAGCTGAACTACGGGTACGGCGCCTATGTAAAATGGCAGCTGCTCCACTTCCTGGCCCTCCGCGGCGATTTTGTGGGCGGTAAAATAAAGGGAGACAACAGCAAGGAGCTGGGTAACGGCGAAGACCCCAACCGCGCCGTACAAAGCTTCGAAACCTCCCTCAACTGGTCCGGCAGCCTGAACGCCGTGTTCAACCTCGCCACCATCAACTGGCTGCACCGGCAGAACGCGGCGCAGCTCTATGTTTCCGTGGGCGGCGGCCTCGCCGGGTACAAACCGACCATCACTACCCCGGGCGGCGTTACCCGCGACTACAAAACCTCCGGCAGCATCAACGAATTTTTTGTACCGGTTGGTGCAGGAGTGAAATTCAAGCTCTCGGACATCATCAACCTCGACCTCGGCTATACGATGCATTACCTGGACGGCGACAACCTCGACGGGTTCAACTACGGCGTGTCCAAAGACAAATACGCTTATGCTTACGCGGGCCTCGAATTTGCCCTTGGCGACCGCACAAAGCCGCAGCTGGCCTGGCATAACGCCCCGGCGGTGATGTACGACGATCTCGTGGCGCAGAAAGATCAGCTCAAGCTGGAGCTGGACGCCGAAAAGGAAAACAACGCCAAACTGGCCGCCAGCGTGGCCAAGCTACAGGCTGACAGCGACGGCGACGGCGTGTCGGACCTGTTCGACAAATGCCCGAACACACCGGCCAGCGACA
>JBQCFV010000273.1:0-4428 GCA_051958695.1 Chitinophaga sp.
AAATACCGTCCTGGAACAGCGTGCCGAGAGACACGTAATACACGAACTTATCCGAACCGCCGCGCAGGCTCAGGTCGTGGCGGTTCTGGCTGCTGAGCGGCTTCACCACTTCGTCCACCCAATCCGTGTTCGGGTATTGCCAGGGATCGGAGCCGTCCGCGAATTTCTGGATCTGTTCTTCCGTAAAGCTGGGCTGGTCGACCGCGTTGATGTTGATCTCGTTCACGATGCGCGCATAAGTAGGTGCGTCCGCCATTTTGGGCATGCGGGTAGGTTGGGTGAGACCCTGGTTGAAGCTATAGCTCAGCAAGGGTTTGCCGGTTTTCCCGCGTTTGGTGGTAACGAGAATTACGCCGTTGGCCGCACGGGAGCCGAAGATCGCTGCCGACGCGTCTTTCAGCACGGAAATGTTCTCGATATCGTTCGGGTTCAGGCGCTGGAAGCCGTCTCTCGGGATACCGTCTATCACCACCAGCGGGTCGGAGTTGCCATAGGTGCTGCGCCCGCGGATCAGGATGCGGGAGCCGTCGTAGCCGGGCTCGCCGCTGCTGTTGATGGCCATGAGGCCGGAAACACGCCCTACAAGCGCGTTGGATACGTTCACGGTGGGCGCCTGCTTGATCTCGGAGCCTTTCACCGTGCTAACGGACCCGGTTTTGGTAACTTTTTTGGTGACGCCGTAACCTGTCACCACGTACTCGTCCAACTGTTTTTCTGTTTCTTTCAAAAGAACGTTTACCGCTTTGAGCCCGTTCAGCGGTACTTCCTGGGTTTCATAACCAATGTACTGCAGCACCAGTACGGCCTGCGGATCAACGTTGGTGAGTGTGAACGCGCCCTTTTCATCGGTGGCGGTACCTTTGGAGGTATTGCCTTTGACCACTACGGTAACGCCCGGGAGGGAAACGTTCTTGGAGTCCCTGACCCTGCCTTTTACAGTGATGTTCTTTCCGGATGATTGCTGGGTAACGTTTTGTGCCTGGGAGACGGGCATGCCTCCGGCAAATAAGGCGAAAACGGCCATGAGCATGGCCCCGCCATAACGTGGAATGGTTTTCATACTGTAGCGTGTGTGTTGGGTTAAGAATCGGGTTTTTTCCTTCGATTTAGATCGTTGCTACCAAGTTATCTAGTTTCCGGTTAAATATTTTCTAAAATAAGCGTAAAAAGTACCCCAAATGTTTAAAAAATGGGGGAATGGCGTCCTGTTGGGGAGGCGGGGAGGTTTATTTCCCGTCCTTCCACATCCACAAATACCGGCAGGCATGCGTCCGGTAGGGCGACCAGCGCGCGGAGAGCGAGAGCAGTTTTGCGCGGTAAGTTTTTTTATCGGCAGGGTCGAGCTTGTAGAGTTTGTTCATCGCCTGTTGCAGCCCGAGATCGTCCAGCGCGAACACATCCTCGCGGCCGAGATAGAACATAAGCAGCATTTCCACCGTCCAGCGGCCTACGCCTTTGATCTGCGTGAGATAGGCGAGGATGTCCGCGTCTTCCATCTTGCGGAGTTTGGCGTCGGTCAGTTTTTCGTCTACTACGAAGCGCGCCACGTTGTGCACATAGCTTACCTTGGCGTTGGAAAGACCGATCCCGCGCAGCGTTTCGGGCGGCGTGGCGAGTATTTGCGCGGCGGTCGGTTCCTTGCCGCCGTAGAGGTCGAGAAAACGTTTGTAGATCACCGCCGCCACTTTGATGGACAGCTGCTGGCTCATGATGGAAGCGATCAGCCTGAGCGCGATATTCTTTTTGACGGGCAGCTCGCCGAGCGGCGAAACGATGATGCTCTTCAGCTTTTTGTCTTTACTGAGATGGGGGATGTACACATCATGATGCGTCATAATCAGTAATTAAAAGGTTCTCCGTATAACAGCGCCAGCAAAGACTGACCCACGGCGGCCAGCGTTTGCCGGTCTATCACCGTCATGTTGTCGGCGGTGGTGTGATGGTGCGCCATCAGCTCGCCCGTGGGACGCGTTGCGATAATGTCGAACGTGGGCACTTTCAGCAGCCTGTTCACGTACGTATGATCGTCTTCGATATAGAACGGGCCGTTGGCGGGCGTTTCGTAATGAAAGAACGATGCATGGCCGGTTTGGTTCGCCAGGTCCCAGAACATTTTCATCTGCACGGACGCGAATTCCTTCGAAGTGCCTTCCATGTAAAAACGCGCGTTGCGCCCGCCCACCATGTCCAGCAGGATGCCGTACGCGGCCGTATAGCCCGGCACATGCGGCGTGCGCGCCCAATATTGCGTGCCAAGACAATAGTCGTTACCGTAGTCTTCTACATCGGTGAACAGCAGGTCGATGCCGTAACCGGGGTTTTGCATGCTGAGGTGACGCGCCACTTCCAGCAGCACTGCCGTGCCGCTGCCGCCATCGTCCGCCCCGTCGAAAGGTTTGTTCCGCGCGTTGGCGTCTTTGTCTGCAACGGGCCGTGTATCCCAATGCGTGAGCAGCAGGATGCGCCTTTTCACGCCGGGGTTGAACGTGGCGAGGATGTTGATGCAGGGCAGGTTCTTTCCTTCTGAATTAACGTTCACGCGCTGTACGTACACCGTATCCGCCAGCGGGCGCAGGCGGGCGATGAGCCAGTCCGCGCATTCCGTTTGCGCTTTGGTGCCGGGGATGCGCGGGCCGAAGGCTACCTGTTTTTCGATGGAGGCATAAGCGCTGTCCGCCGCAAACACCGGGATGGGCGCTGCGGGCTTTTGTTCCGCCGGGTCGGTGGAGGATTGTTTGCTGCCGCTTTTGCAGGCCGTCAGCGAAAGGGCGGCCCAAAAAAAGTATTTCCGCATTTTAGTCGATGGCGTATGAAACGGTACCGTCTTTTTCGTCTTTCAGCTGGATGCCGATGGACAGCAGCTGGTTCCGTATCTTGTCTGAAGTGGCGTAATCTTTTTTGGTCTTGGCTTCCTTGCGGATGTCTATCAGCAGCTGCAGCACGCCGTTCAGCTTGTTGCCGTCTTCCGGCTTTTCCGGCTGCAGGCCCAGGATGTCGATCATGTAGGTTTGCCAGGTATTTTTCAGCAGGTCGAACGTGTTCTCGCTGATCTCGTGCATTTTGATCTGACCGCCGCGGAGGGAATTGATAACGGGCGACAGTTCAAAAAGATTGGCGAGCACTTTGGCGGTGCTGAGATCGTCGTTCATGGCGGTGGCGCAATCGCGGCACCATTCCTGCACCTGTTTGTCCAGCTCTTCGTTCACCGGTGCGCCGTTGCTGGCGTAGCTGAGCTTTTGCAGCACTTCATAAGCGCTCCATAGGCGGGCAAGACCTTTCTCCGCGGCCTGCAGGGCCTCGTTGGAGAAGTCCAGCGTGCTGCGGTAGTGGGTCTGCAGTATGAAGAAGCGGATGGTCATGGGGCTGTAAGCCTTTTCCAGCAAGGGGTGTGTGCCGGCGAACAGCTCCGTGAGACGGATCACGTTGCCGTAACTTTTGCCCATCTTTTTCCCGTTGATGGTGATCATGTTGTTATGCACCCAGTAGCGGGCCATCAGTTCGCCGTGCGCCACTTCGCTTTGCGCGATCTCGCATTCGTGGTGCGGGAACTGCAGGTCCATGCCGCCGCCGTGGATGTCGAACTGTTTGCCGAGATATTTGCTGCTCATGGCGGAGCATTCGATGTGCCATCCCGGGAAACCCTCGCCCCATGGGCTCGGCCAACGCATGAGATGTTCGGCGGGCGCTTTTTTCCAGAGCGCGAAATCGACCTTGTTCTTTTTTTCGTCCTGGTTGTCCAGCTCGCGCGTGGTTTCCAGCTGGTCTTCAATCACGCGGCCGCTGAGGACGCCGTAGTGATGGTTCTCGGAATATTTTTTTACGTCGAAATACACGGAACCGTTGGCTTCGTAGGCGTAGCCGTCAGCGATGATCTTTTTGATCATTTCGATCTGCTCCACGATGTGGCCGGTGGCCGTGGGCTCTATGCTTGGCTTGAGCGTGTTGCACGGCGCCATGGCCCAATGATAGAGGTTGGTGTACTTCTGCACCAGCTCCATCGGCTCCAGCTTTTCGAGCAGCGCGCCTTTGGCGATCTTGTCTTCCGCCGCGCGGCCTTCTTCCTCGAAATGCCCCGCATCGGTGATGTTGCGCACGTAACGCACTTTATAACCTAGGTGCAGCAGGTAGCGGAACAGCACGTCGAACGTGATGAACGGCCTGGCATGCCCCAGGTGCGATTCGCCGGACACGGTGGGGCCGCACACGTACATGCCCACATGACCGGGATATAACGGAGTAAATACTTCTTTCTGTCGGCTGAGGGTATTGTGTAGTTTAAGCTGTTCTGACATATCAATTGATTCGATCGGCGAATTTCGGATTTGATCACCCTAATTTCGAATTTTTTAGCCAAAAGGGACGTACAATTTACGAATGGCGCAGGTCAGCGGTTGAACTGCAGGTTGGCGATCACGGGGTAATGGTCGC
>JBQCFV010000274.1:0-3231 GCA_051958695.1 Chitinophaga sp.
ATGCGCCAACCAGACCGGCCGCAGCGCGGAAGCGATACAGGTGCTGAAAGACATCCGTGAACGCGCGGGCATCCAGCCGGGCGCAGACGGCAACTATGGCATTACGGCCACGGAAAAAGGGGAGATCCAGGAAGCGTACATCGATGAAAGATTTGCCGAGTTCGCCTTCGAGAACAAACGTTTCGGCGACCTGCGCCGCTGGAAACGCTATGATGTACTGAACGACCAGGTGGCGCGCCACGGACTGTACATTACGTTGAAAGACGGGCAGACGGTGACGCCTTCGGATAATATCATGACGTCTTCCGTAAGGGCAAAATTCGCCGCCAACTACATCGACAATCTCGACGGCGACGCCGATTTTAAATTCAACCTCGACCTGAACCACTGGTTCTACGCGCTGCCGGAAAGCCAGCTGTCGCAGTCAAAGGGCGTGCTGACGCAAAACAAGGAATGGGGCGGCACTTTCGACCCGCTGCAGTAAGGCTATCAAAAAGGACAACGACAGAGATGAGATATCAGGCACATTTTTTAAACAGGATATTTTTTATATGCGCGGTGCTGTTAACCGTATCGGGCACGGGAAACGCCGTCGCGCAAAAAAAGAAGCTCGAAACGGATTTTTCCGCGATTACGATCGATGCGAAAGGATACATCATCTCCATCCGGGATAAACGATCTGGTAAGGAATACTGCCCGAAAGGCAGATCATCAGCTTTGCTGACACTGGTTGATAATAAAGAGCAGGTGCTGCCGGTCTCGGCGGCATTTTCCAGGGGAGACGTACAGCTGCGGTACCCGAACGGGGCTGTTGCAAGAATAAAAATTCAGCTGCGGCCGCAATACCTGCGGCTGCAGCTGGAGTCTCTCGACAATGCGCCCGGTGTTGACAATATAGTTTGGGGACCTTACCATACCGCTATCTCAAAAAAGATCGGCGAGATCATTTCGGTGGTGCGCGACGATCATTTCGCCATCGGCATGCTGGGGCTGGACGACAACACCACCAGCGGCCCGCCGACGGACGGGGACCTGGGCGTTACCTACTATTACATTCACTCTCCGGATCCCGAACGGTATCCGCTTCCCCCGCATTTAAAGGAAGGGCAGACGTTCAAGATCGGCGGCGACGGGCGCAGCGACATCGCTTTCTATTCGCAGCCTGAAGAATATTTCCGGATGAACTACGGGAACGGCGCGGTGCTGGAACCCGGTTCCGGTTCTTCCATCTGCATGCATTCCCGGAACCGCAGGAAAGAACAGATGATCCGTTTCCCCGTGCTGCCCGACGACCTGGACGGCGGGTACAACTCCGCGCGATACCAGCTGGTATTGCCCGCCGATATCGGGTTTGAAGGATCGGCTATCGCGTTGTACGCCTGCCCTGATTCGCTGGGCCTGAAAACGATCGAGCGCATCGTGCTCGACGAAGGGCTGCCGCATCCGGAAGTGGACGGCAAATGGATCAAAGATCCCGCTTCATTCCGCCCCGACATTGCATGGTATGGGCCGCACGACAGTCTTGCCGCATATATGCGCCGCCTTGGCGTCAGGAACGTGCAGGACGAAGGCTGGGGCGAATATTATCCCAACTTTGAAAACAAAAGGGGGCATAACCGTGTGAGCTTCACCGTCGGCCGTTCCGCAACCGTGCCGGCATACGGCGCGCGGTTAAAAGCGGAAGGCATCCGTTACGGCCTGCATACGCTTTGCGAATTTCTTCAGCCGGGGAATAACAGTCATGTGGCCCCCGTGCCCAGCGACAGCCTCGCCATCATGCAGCGCACGCGTATTACGAAAACGCTGTCCGCGACCGATACCGTCATTACGCTGGAAGATACCTGTTACCTCAACGAATTTGGCGGCTGGGAAGGCAATCATACGAATGTGCTGAAGATCGGGAAAGAGCTGATCGGATATGAGAGCGTTTCCACCACTTACCCCTACACCCTGAAAAACATTAAACGCGGGCTGTATGGTACGGCCAGGGGCGAATATGCTGCCGGGGCCGTTATCGTGAAGCTGCAGCCCAACTGCTACCGCGGCTTTGCGCCCGACCTCAACCTGCAGGACGGCTACGCGGACTTTTACGGGCGCTGGCTTACGGCAGGCGGTATGGACTATATCGACTTCGACGGGCTGGAAAGCTGCATGTACCAGGGCCACGGCCAGTATTCCTTCAAACGTTTTTTCCGGCGGCTGTTTGACAGCTACAAAAATTCGGGCGGCGAATATCTCCGCGTGATGGGCTCCTGCGTGTTCGAGGGCAACTGGCATTATATGAGCGTTTGCAATGTAGGCGGTGGCGATCATATGTTCGATCCCGTGCTGAATAAATGGGGCATTGAAGGGAAAGACATGCGTTATGTGTTCGAAAGCAATTATTTCCCCGCCACATTTGGCATCATCAGTTATTCGGACGGCTGGAGCCTGTACGACATGGAGAATCTTCAGGCAAAGTCCATCGGCTGGGATGCCATGTTCATGCTGGGCCTGAGCCAGCGCACCGTTGAGCGAAGCGGGCTGAAATACGTGTCCTTCGACGCTTTCCGCACCTGGGAAGATGCAAAGGCTGCGGGAATTTTTAACGCGCGCCTTAAAGAGAAATTAAAGGACCTTACCCGAAAATTCCACCTGGAGCAGGTTTCGCCGGGAGTGTTCATGCTGTATACGCTGCATGAAGAACGCCGGGAGGCCGTACCCTACCGGCCGGAATTTTACGATTTCCCTTTGCAAAGATCAGGCGCCGCATTGCTGGAATGGACGCTGCGCGTACGCGCCGATAAAGGTGAAGAAGCGGCGGGGCTCAGGCTTCGTTTGCCCGGCGGGAAAGTAGTGCCGGTGGAAGTACGGCTCGCGGACGGCCAATACGTGATATACCGCGACAGAACGATATACATTGCCGACAGGCACCGCAAACCGTTGCGGCAGGTCGCGGAGATCGATCCCATCGAAATGGAAGGGAAGCGCCCGTCCATTGGCGTGGCGGCTTTGGGGCGCGGTTCTGATAACGTAAAACTGGAAGCGGTGGCCGTGGAGGTGGAGCAAAAGGAAAAGATCACAAAGTAATGCGGATAAAAGACAACATAAAAATGCGGCCTGTATATCTGCCGGCGATATTCACTTTTCTGTTTTTAATCTCTTGTGTGTGTAAAGCGGCGGTACAGCAAGCGCTGCCGCAGGAAGTTCTGCGCCCGCTGCAAGGCGGGCTGCAGGTTTCCATCAAACAAT
>JBQCFV010000275.1:0-2872 GCA_051958695.1 Chitinophaga sp.
CAAAATACCCTTCGCCGATCAGCTCCACTTCCCTTGCGGAGCCGTCGAACCGTGTCGGGAACCGCAGCGAGGAAGCGGCGTTGAGCCAAACCCTGGTGCCGTCAGGCAAGCGTACCTGGAACTGCCCGCCCCGCGGCGTGCTGATAACATTGAATGCCACTTCGCCCGCAGCTTTGCCCGGCGCCGCGGATTCATAGATCACTTCGTCTCCCGCCGATTTGGTGATGCGCGCGCCCGCCTGCGTGGCAAGATTGCCTGCGGCGGCGTCATCCAGCGAGATCTCGCGCCCGTTGGCAAGCCTGAGCACTGCCCTGTTGCCGCCCGGCGCTTTGTCTTCCGCCACCGCCGCTATGGGCGATGAGGGAACCTTTTTTCCGCCGCCATCGTACAGCATCCAGCCCAGCGCAATAATGCCCAGTAATGCGGCCGCGGCCAGCCATGCCGCTACGGGACGTTTGCGGCGGCGGCCCGAAAGCCGGCCGTCTATTCCCTTCCTGATCTGCCGGCCGGTATCTTCCGGTACATGCACCTCACCTTCCGTGGCGACAATGCGGTCAAAATAGAGGTTATATCTCGCGATTTCCTCATCGGAAGCCGTGCCGTCACTGATCTTGCCAGCCAGTTTAATAAATTCCGCTTCGTTCATGTACGGGGTATGTGTATATAAGGCACGCCATAAAGCGCTACCCCCTATACGGTTTCAAAAAAAATTTCAGAAAAGGATCAGGAATGAGGAAAGGTTGCCCAGCTTCACCCGCAGGCGCTTCAGGGCGGTGGTGATCTGGTTTTCCACCGTTTTCTCGGAAATGCCGAGCCGTTGCGCGATTTCGCGGTTGGAGAGATATTCGTTCCTGCTTAGCAGGAAAACTTCTTTGCACCGGCCGGGCAGGTGTTCCGTAAAATGAATGACGAGCGCTTTCAGCTCCTTCAATTCAACGGACAGCTCGCCGTTTGCCGGCGCAGGTTCGGGCGTGGCCATCTCACCGGTGAAAAGCCGCTGCCGGTTCAGCCGGCGAAGATAGTTGGAGGCTTTGTATTTGACGGCCATGGTGAGATAACCGCGTACGGTAGTGAGCACAAGGTGCCCGCGATGTTCCCATAGCCAGACAAAAATATCCTGCAGGATGTCCATGCACGCATTCTCGTCCCGGAGAATGGCGTAGGCGGTTTGATAGAGCGCCTTCCAGTGGCGGTCGTACAGCTCGTCAAAAGCGCGGTGGTCTTCCGCCTTCATCAGGTCCAGCAATATAGTATCGGTATATGTAGAGTAGCCCGTCATTTCATACAGTGGAAGGAAAGCATGAAGATAAAAATAAAAAAAAATAAAAAAAGGCAGCCTTTCCGTGAGAAAGACTGCCTTTTTTATAAACCGAAGGTATACTTATTTTAGTGCCATATGCAGCGCCGCCGCCAGCAAAGCGCCGATGATGGGGCCTGCGATGGGTATCCACGAATAACCCCAGTCGCTGTCCCTTTTGCCTTTGATAGGCAGAATAGCGTGCGCGATACGCGGCCCGAGGTCGCGGGCAGGGTTGATGGCATAACCGGTGGGGCCGCCGAGGGAAAGGCCGATCGCCAGCACCAGCAGGGCCACGGGCAAAGCGTCCACGGCTCCGAGGCCGACAGGTATGGAATGCAGTGAAGCCCAGTCGCCGGGCAAACCTTCAAGCTTTGCTAAATTCACTTCTCCTTTCGCGATATAAAACACGCCGAAGATGAGCACAAAAGTTCCGACGATCTCCGTCACCAGGTTGGGAATGGTGCTGCGGATAGCCGGGGCGGTGCAGAAAACGGCGAGCTTGCCGTTCGCATCGTCTGTAACATCGAAATGCTGCTTGTAGGAAAAGTACACGATGCAGGCGCCGATAAACGCGCCCAGCAACTGCGCGGCGAGATACACGGGCACCTGCTCCCAGGGAACGGCCCCGGTTACGGCCAGCGCCAGCGTTACGGCGGAGTTGAGGTGAGCACCGCTATAGGCTCCCACGGCAAATACGCCTACAAAAACGGCCATGGCCCAGCCCATGGTGATTACGATCCATCCGCCGTTCTGTCCTTTGCTTTTGTTCAATACGCAGTTGGCCACCACCCCGTCGCCAAGGATGATCAGCAGGGCGGTCCCGATAAGTTCTGCCAGGAAAATTGACATAGTGGTCTGTATTTCAGTGAAGGATTATTGTTCGTCTGCCCAAACTTTCGCGGCTTTTACGGCGCGCTGCCAGTTTTTGGTAAGGGATGTTCTTTGCTCCGCAGGCATGGCGGGTTTGAAGGTCGCGTCCTCCTGCCATTGTTTGCGGATGGTATCGATGCTGTCCCAGAAGCCCGTTGCCAGGCCGGCGAGATAAGCTGCGCCCAGCGCGGTGGTTTCGGTTACTTTCGGGCGCACTACCTGCGTTTCCAGGATGTCCGCCTGGAACTGCATCAGCAGGTTGTTGGCCGTAGCGCCGCCGTCCACGCGCAGTTCCTGGATCTTCAGGCCGGCGTCCGCTTCCATCGCTTTGAGCACGTCCATGGTCTGATAAGCGATGCTGTCCAGCGCGGCGCGGGCGATATGCGCGTCTTTTGTGCCGCGCGTCATGCCTACGATGGTGCCGCGTGCGTACTGGTTCCAGTGCGGCGCGCCCAAACCGGCGAACGCGGGCACGAGGTACACCCCGTCCGTATCTTTCACTTGTGCGGCCAGCGGTTCCACGTCAGCGGAATGACGGATGATGCCCAGCCCGTCGCGCAGCCACTGTACGACGGCGCCGCCGATAAAGATGCTGCCTTCCAGCGCGTAATGCGTGGTGTTGCCAATGCGCCAGGCGATGGTGGTAAGCAGGTTGTGGGTGGAAGTGATCGCCTTTTCGCCGGTGTTGAGCATCATGAAGCA
>JBQCFV010000276.1:0-5323 GCA_051958695.1 Chitinophaga sp.
TTCGTTCCAGGCGTACTGGAACTCCTTGCCTTTCTTCACCTGGTACAGCGGCGGCTGGGCGAGGTATACATACCCCTGTTCCACCATTTCGCGCATGTAGCGGAATACGAAAGTAAGGATGAGGGTGGCGATGTGGCTTCCGTCCACGTCGGCATCCGTCATGATGATCAGCTTGTGATAGCGGAGCTTGGCGAGGTTGAGGGCTTTATCGTCTTCCGGGGTACCGATGGTAACGCCGAGGGCGGTAAAGATATTCTTGATCTCTTCGTTCTCGTAGATCTTGTGCTCCAGCGCTTTTTCCACGTTCAGGATCTTACCGCGCAGCGGCAGGATGGCCTGGAAGTTGCGGTCGCGGCCCTGTTTGGCGGTACCGCCCGCCGAGTCGCCTTCGACGAGGTAGAGTTCGCATTTGGCGGGATCGTTGTTCGAGCAGTCCGCCAGCTTGCCGGGGAGGCCGCTGCCGGTCATCACGCTTTTGCGCTGTACCATCTGGCGCGCCTTGCGGGCTGCTTCGCGGGCCTGCGCGGCCAGCACTACCTTGTTGATAATGGTTTTGGCTTCGCGGGGATTTTCTTCGAGGAAGTCGTTCAGCACGTTGGCCACCGCACTGTCAACGATCCCCATTACGTCGGAGTTGCCCAGCTTGGTTTTTGTCTGCCCTTCGAACTGCGGCTCGGGAACTTTTACGCTCACGATACAGCTGAGGCCTTCGCGGAAGTCGTCTCCCGTTACTTCCACCTTCGACTTTTCGAACATCTTGTTCTTGTCGCCGTAGGATTTGAACACGCGGGTGATGGCCCTGCGGAAACCCGCTACGTGCGTGCCGCCTTCGATGGTGTTGATATTATTGACGTAGGAAAAAATGTGCTCGTTGAAGGAGTCGTTGTACAGCATCGCCACTTCCACCGCTACGTTCGACGCGGCGTCATGCGCTTCGATGTAGATCGGTTGCGCCACCAGCGGGTTGCGGCGGGCGTTTTTATCCATCAGCTCCACAAATTCTTTGATACCGCCTTCGCTGTAGAACACTTCGTTGAAAGCATTGCCGTTCTCGTCTTTTTCGCGTTCGTCGATGAGGACGATGCGGATCTTCCTGTTCAGGAAGGCCAGCTCGCGCAGGCGGCCTGCGAGGGTTTCGCGGTTATAGGTGGTATCGGTGAAAATAGTGGCGTCGGGCTTGAAGTGCGTGATGGTGCCGGTGATGTCGCTGTCGCCGATCTCGCGTACGGAATACTGGGGGATGCCCATTTTGTATTCCTGCTCGAAGATCTTGCCTTCGCGGTGAACGATCACGTGCAGCGGATCGCTGAGCGCGTTCACGCAGCTTACGCCCACACCGTGCAAACCGCCGGACACCTTGTAGGTATTCTTGTCGAATTTGCCGCCGGCGTGAAGTACTGTCATCACCACTTCGAGGGCGGATCGTTTTTCTTTCGCGTGCATGCCGGTAGGAATGCCGCGGCCATCATCCTTCACGCGGATGGAATTGTCTTCGCAGATCGTTACCTCGATGTTTTTGCAAAACCCGGCGAGCGCTTCGTCGATAGAGTTGTCGACTACTTCGTATACCAGGTGGTGTAAACCTTTCACCCCAATATCGCCAATGTACATGGCGGGACGTTTACGTACCGCTTCCAACCCTTCCAATACCTGAATGCTCCCCGCATCATAGCCGTTGCCGGGGGTAGTTGCTTGCACTAGTTCTTCACTCATATTTTTAGCTGAAAATCTATTTTTAACAAAATGGCAGACAATCCAGCAAATGTACGCAAAATCAGCCTAATTTCCATGAAAAAAAGGGTGTATTTGAGGGGTGTGGACAGCTTGTGAATTGCAGGTTTTTACATCAACCCGGACGCAGCATCCGTCAGTACTGTTTCCTTGATACCCGTATAGATCGTTTTCCACACCAGGTTGAAGAACGATTTTTTCGGATCGCGGGTAAACCGCGGTTTCGCGATGCGCACCGGCCGGTCGGGCGACGGGTTCTCGTTATGCAGCGCCATCAGGTTGGCGATAAAGCTCACCAGTCCCTTCTTCCTTTTTTTCCCTTTCGGCGTTTTCACATCCTTCAGAAATTCGATCTTGAGATCGTTGTACAGGAGCTTGACCGTGCCCGCGCAGCTTCTTTCATTGCCCCGCAGGTTGAAGTCCATTTCCCGGATATTCGCGGAACGGATCGCTACTTCGCCCAGCGGCCGCGTGGCGGGGTTCATTTCCCGGCCGTCCATCCCGCTCAGCTGGCCGGATACGCCGAACGCGCCGTTTTTGTCGCCCAGAATAAAATCAAAACGCGCCCGCAGCTTGCCGGTGCGCATCAGCACGGCATGCACGTTCACCACGCAGTGTTTGTTCCGTTGTATCAGCGAGTCCTGGTTGGTGATGTTCGTAAAAGTGCCGCCGGCCTTGTGAAACTCGATCTTGCCGGGCTGATCGGCCTGCGGCCCCAGCTCGGTGTATGAAATATCGACGCCCTGCGCCCGCAGCGTATCGATGGTGAGCGGCAGCTGCAGCTTAGCCAGCAGCTGGTTGGGAAAACCGCCGTATTTATCGCCGGGCGGGTAGGGCAGGTTGCGGTTGCGGTAAGCATGCAGCTCGCCGCCGTCTATGCTGGCCGTTTTTATGAAGAACGCCTGCTGCAGCAGGTCTTCCAGCCGGACGCCTTCCGCTTTGATATGATGGAACGTAAGCTCGAAGCGGTCGTTCTGCGTCCGGATCTTTTTGTCGAAATCGGCTTTATTGTACCGGGGCTCCAGCTCCACGCTTTCCACGCTCAGCGCCTTTTGCACGGCATTGTAGCCGATATTGCTGACGTGCAGCCAGTACAGGCTGTCCGGCGTGCGGTAATCCCACTTTTCCAGTGATATGTCAAAATTCTGGGCGTAGAATACGCGGGAAAGATCTTTTTCCGTGATGGAATCTATCTGCAGGTCCCGCAGCTGTACGGTGAGATTGTCCAGCCTGGTGATCTTCCGGCTGCTGTCCTCCCGTATCTGCACATACGAAAGGCTGGTGTTCGTAAGGTCCACGCGGTCGATGCTGAAATAATGGATCAGCTGGTTGATGGACGTGTAAAAGCTCTTCCGGGGAGTGGTGTCGCGGCTGCGGAGGTCCCGCACCACGGTGATCTCCGGGTCCTGCAGGGTAAAGCCGGAGGCGTCCACTTCTTTCCCGATAAAATATTTCCAGATCTTCAGCCCCGAAACCCTTACCCGGCTCATTTTGGCGTTGTAGATCATCTGCGGCGCGCGCTGTTCCCGCACCAGGCGGGTGTATACGGCGGTGTCGGGCAGCAGGGCTACATTGTGAATACCTACGCTGCCGGTAAGCAGGTTAAGGCTAATATCGCCGTAGGCAAGGGTATACAGACTGTCGGACCCTTCGCTTACATAACGCCGGAGCTGTTTGTCCATAATGCCTTTCCAGTGGTTATTGAGGTACCATGCCGTGCCGAGCACCAGCACGGCCAGGATAGCCGCCACCGTTAGTATGATCTTCCAGAACTTCTTCATGCGCCTTTACTGTTGCTAAATTTATACCAATTAACTGTAAACGCACGGATTGTAACCGCTTTGTCAAACTGTAAGAATTATAACAACGATTCGTTAATTTTGTGGCCATCAATATGAAGGAAGTACAGGAAATATTAACGCTCGCTATCCCGCAACCCGCCATGGGCGACCATTTGCAGCTTGCCGAAGCCGATAACGTATCGGTGCCTGACTGTCTTGATTATTCCCTTCAGCGCTTTATATACGAACGCCCTTTGCCCGTTGAAGACGTGGCGATGGTGGTATACCAGCCCGCAAAACGGGGAAAAAGCGCGGCTATCGAGCTGCGGTATTGCGTGGCAGGCAACAAATATTGCCAGAAGCCCAATTGTACCGATAAGGTATGCGCGGACGGTCATAAACATGACGACTGCAATTCCAAGCTTCCCTCCGTAGACCTCATCACCGTTCGTTTCCAGCCTGCTTTTATTCAGTCCCTGCAAAAAGGGAACACATCTTTCTCCCTCTTTGAGCTGCAATCCAAAAAACCTTTCGTAAAGACCATCCAGCCCTGCACCAAAAGCAAATCCGTGCTGGAACAGATGGTGCATCACAATTACGAAGGCGTGCTGAAAAATATTTTCCTGCAAAGCAAGGCCCTGGAGCTGCTGCTTTTCAGCTCCGACCAGTTTATACAGAACGATACCGACGAACGTTACGGCTGCCGTTTCCTAACGCACCTGGAAGACCGCGAGAAGATCGAAAAAGCGCGCAGCATCCTGCTGGAGCAGCTGGACGCGCCGATCACCATCCGCGACCTGGCCAGGAGGGTAGCAATGAACGAATGTTACCTCAAGAAAGGTTTCAAAGCGGTGTACGGCACCACCATTTACGATTATTTCCAGAAAGAAAGGATGGAAAAGGCCAAGGGCCTGTTATATGAAAGAGGGCTGTCCGTTTCGGAAGTGGCCATCATGATGGGATATTCCTGCATTTCCCATTTTTCCACCGCGTTTAAAAAACATACGGGCCTGAAACCGTGTGAGTTACTCCTCCGTTAAAGCGGTTTTTCCTTTTACGATCATTACTTTTCCCGATCCGATAACGCGCTCCCCGCGGATTGTACTTTCTTTGTGTTACGATCTTTGGATGTCTATCCGGGGTTCCTCATAAGCTTCCTTATCAGATTTGACCTAAGGGAAAAGCTTGCAGACGATAGTAAAGCCATTATAAAGGCGGTGCATATCAAACACCACAAGACCTAATCTTGCAACGCCGGTCCGTAAGTTTTTCCACCGTAATTTGCATAAAGCCGTTACTTTTTTGTGACGGCTTTTTTTGTGCGCCGTAAACTGCCCTGAATAACGCTTTTCCTCATTAAGTCAACTTTTGTGTCAACCTATTTCGGGACGGGTCAGCCTATTTCCGGGAGTGACGGCAAAAGAAAAACCCCGCCCAAAAGAGCAGGGTCTGTCCTATTTATCCCTATACCTATGAAATACTTAATGAATGTCTTTGTTGTCGGTAATATTCCTAATCAACAATAGTGCCAGCATCGTTCAGCAGTACGGTTTTGGCAGTTCCGTTATCGTCGATGCTCACTTTGTAATAAGGAGCCACGTCCGCTCTTTCGATTTTCCACCCTTCTTTAACAACAGCCGAGGGATATTTGTTCTTTAAAGTCCCTAAAACTGTCTCAGGCACGTTACCGGTTTCGAAAGTGCTGCGGGTAGCTACCCAGGCGCCTTCGGCATTATATTCAACGGCGGTTTTTACATTCTCGCGGTTGAAGGATGCGATCCAGTTGCCGCCGGCGGTTTTTGCCCACTGAG
>JBQCFV010000277.1:0-14390 GCA_051958695.1 Chitinophaga sp.
CCCCTGCCAGTACCGCAACCGCTGTCACCTCGGATGCCCGTTCGGCGGGTATTTCAGCAGCAACTCCGCCACACTGCCCGCCGCTGCCGCCACCGGTAATCTGACTTTCCGCCCGCATTCCGTAGTGGCCGAAATACTTTACGACAAAGATAAACGCCGGGCCGCCGGCGTACGCATCATCGATGCGCAAACCCTGCAAAGCGAGGAATTTTATGCGAAGATCATATTCGTGAACGCGTCCACCATCGCTACGGCGGCGCTGCTGCTGGCTTCAACGTCGGAAGCGTTCCCGCACGGAATGGGCAACGGATCGGGCCAGCTCGGCCGCAATCTCATCAATCATCATGTGGGCGCGGGCGCCAGCGGCACTTTCGAAGGAATGGAAGATATCTACTATTACGGAAGACGCCCCAACGGCCCGTACATCCCGCGTTTCAGGAATATCAGCGAAGCTACCCGTCGCAGCGATTACCTGCGCGGTTTCGCCTACCAGTGCGGCGCCGAAAGAGGCAATTACCGCCGCAATCACGATGCGTTCGGCATCGGCGCGGGGCTTAAAGAGGCGCTCTCCGAACCCGGCGAATGGACGATGAGCCTCGGCGGCTTTGGCGAAGTATTGCCTTATGAAGATAACCGGATCAGCCTGCACCCCACGCAAAAGGACAAATGGGGCCAGCCGCTCGTGGTGATCGATTGCGAAATCAAACAGAACGAAAAGAACATGCGCGCGGACATGATCGGCAGCGCCGCGGAAATACTGGAAAGAACGGGCTTCAAAAACATCCGCACGTACGACCGCGCGCGTGACCCGCAGGCCCGTGTACTAAGCGTTCACGAAATGGGCACCGCCCGCATGGGCCGCGACCCGAAAACCTCCGTGCTCAACGCGCACAACCAGCTGCATGAAGTGCCCAACGTATTCGTAACGGACGGCGCGGCCATGACCTCCTCCGCCTGCCAGAACCCTTCGCTCACCTATATGGCGCTCACGGCAAGAGCCTGCGCATTCGCAGTGGACGAGCTGAAGAAAAGGAACCTTTGACAGGATGACAAGTCCCGCGGATTCTTCAACACGCACATGCATGCAAAACCTGACAAGCCAACAAGTCCGGCGGCATCTTCAACATATGCATTCATGTAAAAAAACAAACAAACGCGATGCTGAAAGATCTTAACAACGCTATTCGCCTCTATGTTAATTAAAAAATTATGAACGTTTTCAAGACCTCCATCTATACCCTCCTGCTTATCTGCCTCTCCACCGCCGGCTTCGCGCAACGCGGCAAAATACTCGTCTTCTCCAAAACGGAAGGCGGTTACCGCCATTCCTCCATCGGGGCCGGTAAAGCCATGTTCATCAAAACCGCCGGCCAATACGGCATCGTGGCGGACACCACGGAGGACGCCGCATGGTTCACGCGCGAAAAACTTTCGCAATACAAAACGCTCGTGTTCCTCAGCACCCGCGGCAATGTGCTGAACGAAGCGCAGCAGCAGGCGCTGATGGATTATATTCACCGGGGCGGCGGTTTCGTGGGTATTCACGCCGCCACCACCACCGAATACGAATGGCCCTGGTACAACCGGCTTGCCGGCGCATGGTTCAACGGCCACCCGGAACCGCAGCAGGCCAGCTACCGCGTGGTAGATAAAAACTTCCCCGCCACCGCGCATCTCCCCGATACCTTCCGGCATTTCGACGAAGTGTATAACTTTAAGTCACTGCAGGATTCGCTGCATTACCTTATCACCACAGACGAAAGCTCTTATACCGGCGGAAAAATGGGAAGCGCCCACCCTGTTTGCTGGTACCGTGAATTTGAAGGCGGCCGCTCGTTCTATATCGGGCTCGGGCATTTTGAAAAGGATTACGAAGACCCGTTTTTTCTTTCCATCGTTTGGAAAGGCATCGAATGGGCCATGCAACTAAAATAAACGTTATGAACCTGAACAGAAGGAACTTTATCCGGAAGATCGGCGCGGGCTCCGCAGCTGCGGGAGCCGCCGCCATCATGCCTTTCAGCGTTTCGTCCTGCAACGCCGGCGCGAAAGACGCACAAACAACGGACGACGACGCACCGCCGCTGCAGATCGGCGAGCACATTGCTCTCGCGGAAACGAACGCAGGTAAAGTAAAAGGATTTATCCTGCGCGGCATCACCACTTTCCTCGGCATTCCCTATGCCGAAGCCGCAGGCGGCGCCAACCGCTTTATGGGGCCGCAGGAGCTGAAGCCCTGGCCGGGCGTGCGCCCCGCGGTGTTCTATGGCAACTCCGCCCCGCAGGACGTATACAGCCGTGCATCCACGTCGTACGACATGTTCATCGACCACTGGAATTACGACGAGATCAGCGAGAACTGCCTCACCCTGAACGTTTGGACGCCAGCCACCGGCGGCAAAAAACGCCCGGTGCTCGTATGGCTTCATGGCGGCGGTTTCAGCAGGGGTAACGGCATTGAGCAGGACGGTTACAACGGCGAAAACTTTTCCCGTTATGGCGACGTGGTGTTCGTTTCGCTCAACCACCGCCTCGGCCCGCTGGGCTTCACCGATCTGTCCGGCGTGGGCGGCGCCGCCTATGCGGATTCCGGCAACGCCGGGATGCTGGACATCCTGGCCGCGCTTCGCTGGGTGAATAAAAACATCGCGCAATTCGGCGGCGATCCCGGCAACGTTACTATCGCCGGGCAATCCGGCGGCGGCGCGAAAGTGTGCACGCTCGCCGCCATGCCTTCCGCAAAAGGTTTGATCCACAAGGGCGTTTCACTAAGCGGTTCCACCACTGCGGGCATCAGCAAGGAATATGCGCAGCGGCTCGGCGAATATATCGTCAAAGATGCGGGCCTTTCCGCCGCACGTCTCGATGCATTGCACCAGATGCCCTGGAAAGAGTACCTGGCGCTGGCAGACCGTGCCGCCGCCCGACTGCGAAAAGAAGATCCGGCGCCCGGTCTTCGCCGCGGCAGCTTTGGCCCCGTGGCGGACGGCATCCAGCTGCCCACCGGTAATTATTTCGAAGCGCGCGCCACGCATCCTGACATACCGATGCTGTTCTGCAGCACTTTCCACGAACATTCGCCGAGCCGCACCAATCCCGCCATGGAAAACATTTCCATGCAGGAGGTGATCGACAACCTCAATCCCCAATACGGCGCGCGCGCCGCGGAAGTGGCGCAGGCATACGCAAAAGCATTCCCGCAGGCTAAACCCGTGGAAGTGCTGGCGCTCGTACGTTCCAACCGTTCGGCGGTGGTAGAGGCTGCCACCGCGAAGCTGCGGCAAAGCTCGCCCGTATACATGGCCTGGTTCGGCTTCTGCCCGCCCCTGTTCGACGGCCGCATGCGCGCGTTCCATTGCCTGGACATCAGCTTCTGGTTCCTCAACACCGACCTCATGATCAGCCATAGCGGCGGCGGCAGCAAGCCGCGCAAGCTCTCCGTAAAAATGACGGACGCATTATTGCAATTCATGCGCAGCGGCAATCCCAACGTGAGCGCGCTTCCGCAATGGCCGGTCTTCACCGCCGCGAACGGCGAAACAATGATACTCAACGAAACTTGCGAAGTGCAGAACGACCCCGACCGCGAGGCGCGAAAGGTTTTGCAGGGATAATACATCAGCGGCAGGACCCATTCAGTCCTGCCGCTTTAAATCAGTTCCGGAATAAAGGTTTTGGCCCCATCTTCATCACGCTCCTCACCCTCCGTTGCGTCGCACTCTTCAGCTTTTTTATCGCTTTTCAGCGTTGATTTTCCATCCCTGCAGCTTAACAGTATAAAAAAAGGTGCGCCGATAACAGCGCACCCAAGCTAATATACATTGAACAATCACCAGCTTTTGAATACATACGTACCAACCGCACCCGGCGGCAGCCGAAGGTTGGCCACCTCGCCGTTATAACGGATGCTGAACCCGCCTGAATTATAAGTATCGTTCGCCACGACCAGCACGATTCTGCCGTCCGGGGTTCTGAACACCACGTTGGGCAGCACGTCCGTATGTTCTATTACCGTCGCGCGGCGGATGCCTTTTCTTTCTTCGTCTTCCGTGAGCCTTACCGTTTTATCGCCCGTAAAAGTGGACGCGATACGCACGGAACCTTTCGGCACAAAGGCGGAGGCATGCGCGATGGTGTAGTATGCGATGTTCTTCTGTACGCGGTCGCCCATGATGGTGAGCGCGCCCTGGCACATGGAGCAGCCGCCGTTGTCCGTATGCGGGTCGTTCAGCGAATCGGCCGCCAGGTTCCATAAGATCACGTTGCGGCTCCAGTTGCGCGTGGTATTGATCAGCATGCGTTTTACGGTTGGCGCGATATTCACCATACCATTGCCGCGGTCTACGATCATCTGTTCGGTGAAATAAATGTTCTTGTCCGGCCGTGCCAGGTGCAATGTACTCATCGCGCCCATGTCGCCGCCGTAGTGGTGGAAGCCGGAGCCGTCCACGTACTTCGAAATTTCGGGATCGCTGAGCAGCGCCAGCGGGTAGTCGATGCGGTCGAGGTTATGATCGAACAGGATGATCTTCGTTTTGATGCCTGCCGCCGCGAACGCGGGGCCGAGATGGCTTTTGACGAACTCGCCCTGCTCTTCGTAATACCATTGCATGCTCGGCGTATTGCGGGAATTGAGCGGTTCGTTCTGCACCGTTACCGCATCGATGGGGATGCCTTGTTTTTCCATCGCCTGCACATACTTCACAAAGTATTTCGCGTAAGCGCCGTAGTATTCTTTTTTCAGCGCGCCGCCGCGAACGTTGTTATTCGTTTTCATCCAGGCGGGAGCCGACCATGGAGAGCCCAAAATGGGAATACCCGGTTTGATGGCGAGTATTTCCTTCATTACAGGCACCACATCTTTCATATCCTGCGACAGCGAGAACTTTTTGAGCTCGGTATCGGTTTGCCCTTCGGGCAGGTCGTTGTAGGAAAAGACAAAACTGTTGAGATCGGAAGCCCCGATGCTCAGTCGGAGATAGCTAAAGCCCGCGCCGCCGGGGCCGAACAGCTCGTTCAGCAGCTTTTTTCTCGCAGGCGCGCTCATGTTCATGAGATGCTGCGCGCTGCCGCCGGTGATGGCAAAACCAAAGCCGTCGATCTCCTGGAACTGCTGCCGCCCGTCGATGGTGATCACAGGGCCATAGGTACGTGCATTGGTGCTGAACGCCGGATTTTCAGCCTGTTTCTCGAGCAGTGCCGAACCGTCGGGTTTGGTGACCCAGGCCTCTATCTGCGCGGCCTGTTGAGCATGCAGCCCCGTGGAAAGGCCGCATGCCAGTAATAAAAAGTACGGTTTCATAACGATGAATTAATGAGTTAGAAAGTTACTGAAATAATTTTTGCAGGAAGGCATGCAACTGCACGCGCCATACCGTCCATTCATGACCGCCGGGCGTGTTGTGCGTTTCGTGACGTATGCCCGTTCGCGTTAGTTGTTCTGATAACCTGCGGTGGCCGGGCATCCGCGGATCGTCCGTGCCGCAGCCGATCCAGAGCAGGCGTAACTGTTTGTTCACCGCCGCCGGGTCTTTGAATACAGCCGGCGCTCTTTCGTTGATGTCGAACGACTCGTCCGCCAGCAGGCCGGAGCTGAACTGCCCGATCCACGCGAATTTATCCAGGTTGCGCAGACCCATGATGTACGCCTGCCCGCCGCCCATGGACAGCCCGGCGATGGCGGTATTTTCGGGACCGGGTAATACGCGGTAATGTTCGCGGAGATACGGCAGGATGTCCTGCAGCAGCTCTGCCTCCAGCGATTCCATGCCTTCTTTGGTGCTGCCGCCCGCCCAGGTGCCGTCGGTAAGACCATCAGGCATTACGATGATCATCGGTTTGGCTTTGCCCGCGGCCAGCAGGTTGTCCATGATCGCATCGGCGCGGCCGGCGGTTTGCGTCCAGCTGGTTTCATTATCGCCGCCGCCGTGGCGGAGGCATAGCAGCGGGAAGTGCCTTTCCGGCTCCGTGTTGTATTGCGGGGGCAGGTCAATGCGCATGCGGCGCGGTTTGTGCAGCGGTGTGGAAATATACCGCACCGTATGCAGCACGCCGTGCGGCACGGCCTGCCATTGGTCGAAGCCGGGCCGCTCGCCTCTTACTTCCACCATGCTGTCGTATACTTCGGTGCCGGATTTCACATCGGGGTTGGCGGGGTCGATGATCGTTACGCCGTCCACTTTGAACTGGTACGCATACACGCCGGGCTTTTGCGCCGCGATGGTAATGCTCCATACGCCTTTGCCGTCTTTGATCATTTGCTGCGGCCGGATGTTCCATTCGCCGAAAAGCAGCTGCACTTCGTGCGCGTCTTTGCCGCGCAGGCGGAAGGTGATGCGGCCGTCTTCGTGTACTTCGGGTGAAAAGGGTTTTCCGGCGGGCTGCCAGAAATCTTTGGTGGAGAAACCTTTGTTCTGCGCCTGGGCGAATTGCGGCAGGCAGAATGCGAGCGCCATGCAATAGCTTCCAATATGCAACTTGCGCAATGCCCGCAGAACATACCAGGGCAAAAGCATTTTCATCCCCGCAGGAATATTCGCCATTAACTTCATTTTCATCATAAACCTGTTATTACCACCGCCGCCAATCAGGAAAACACTCCTTTTTGTTATCAAAACATCAGTTTTTTAAAGGAAATGTTCATAAAATTGATAATGCAAAGCGGTTTTTTATTAAAAGACCATCACAAGACAACCTTCATCACAATTCATTAATTATCAATCAAATAAAACTATAAAAGGATTTTATACGGACAGCGGCATTGCCGGTTCAGCCAAATTTGATTAGTATTGAAAGGTTGCAGGCACCGGAATCCGATCTGTCAGGCATCAAAAAAACACCAATTACTGGCACCTGAATCTTACGTTATGTTTAAAGATCTGCTGCGGGAAATCACCCCGCTCACGCAACACGATTGTTTCACCATCTTCTCCCGGAAAAAAAGCGCGTTCAATTTCCCGCTTCACAACCACGAGGAAATGGAGCTGAACCTGATCCTGAATGCGCCGGGCACCCAGCGCATCATCGGCGACCACATCGATGAGATCGACGACATAGAGCTGGTAATGGTCGGTCCCAACCTGCCGCACGGATGGTTCACCCATCATTGCACCAGCGAAGAGATACTGGAAGTGACCATCCAGTTCCACAAAGACCTGTTCTCGCAAAACCTCCTGCTAAAGAACCAGCTCATCCATATCCGCAACCTTTTCGAAAATTCCAAAAGAGGCGTGCTGTTCGACCGGGAAACCGCCCGGCAGATGTCCACGCGTATTCTTAAGCTCGAAAAACGCAACGGCTTCGATTCCATCCTCGAGCTGTTTTCCATCATCCACGACCTTTCCATCGCGCGCAATACCCGCCTGCTGTCCGACGTGAGCTTCACCAAAGAAAACCTCAGCTTCAACAGCCGCCGGCTGGAGCGCGTGTTCGAGTATATGAACCAGCATTTTCAACGGGAGATACCGCTTTCGGAAGTGGCCAAGCTGGCGAACATGCCCGAGGCTTCCTTCAGCCGCTTCATCAAGCTGCATACGGGATACACCTTTACCGAAAATCTCACTGAAATAAGGCTCGGGCATGTGTCGAGAATGCTGATCAACACCACGCATTCCATTGCCGAGATCGCCTATAAATGCGGCTTTAACAACCTCGCCAATTTCAACCGCATCTTCAAGCTCAAAAAAGGCTGCACACCGAAGGAGTTCAAAAAGAACTTCAACGGGCGGCGGGTTTTTGTATAAGCGGCGCCGCGCCGAACGCTTTGTTCTTGCGGATAAGCGTAGTAAGCGTTTGCTCCGAAGTGGCCGAGCGCAGCCCGTCCGGCGCGGTATGCATGCAATAATCAACGAGCTGTTCCAGCGTGGAAGTGGCCACGTGCATCCGCGAATCGCTGGACGCGTAATAGATGAACACTTTCCCGTCGTCCCGGATGATCCAGCCGTTGGAGAACAGTACGTTCGACACGTCCCCTATCCTTTCATCGCCTTCCGGCGCCATCAGGTAACCGCCGGGTTTGTGGATCACGCGCGTTACGTCTTCCAAATCGGTCATAAACATGTACAGCACGTAACGCAGCCCGGCCGCGGTATTGCGCACCCCGTGCGCGAGGTGCAGCCATCCATGCGGCGTTTTCACCGGCGCGGGGCCGAGCCCGTTCTTTCCTTCTGAAATGGTATGGTACACTTTATTGTCGATCACCTGCTCGTGGTCCACCACGGCACGTTCCATCGATTCGCAAAAGCCCACGCCGATGCCGCCGCCCTTGCCGGGATCGATAAAGCCGTCCTGCGGGCGGGTGTACAGCATGTATTTGCCGTTCACGAACTCGGGGTGCAGCACCACGTTGCGCTGCTGCGCGGAACGCGTTACCAGGTCGGGCAGGCGTTCCCAGGTTTCCAGGTCTTTCGTGCGCACGATACCGCATTGGGCCACGGCGGCGGACTGGTCGGTGGAAGGCGCGGAAGGGTCGCGTCTTTCCGTGCAGAACAGGCCGTATACGTACCCGTCCTCATGCTCCACCAGCCGCATATCGTAAATGTTCGTGTCCGGGTTGTCCGTTTCGGGGATGTGCATGGGTTCGTCACGGAACGCAAAATGATCGGTGCCGTTATCGCTTTCCGCGAGGGCGAAGAACGATTTGCGGTCCCAGCCTTCCACGCGTACGGCCAGCACGTACTTCCCCCGCCAGAAAATAGCGCCGGCATTAAAAACGGCATTGATGCCGAAGCGGGTCATCAGGAACGGATTCGTATCCGGGTTAAGATCGTAGCGCCATTCAAGCGGTGTATGTTCTGCGGTGAGCACCGGGTAACGGTACCGGTCAAAGATCCCGTTGCCCGGGGTTTGGACCTTGTTGGCCCTTTGCATCAGCTTGTTATGTTCTTCTGTCAGCAGCTGCAATCTTTCGTCAAAATGCATAGTCTTATTATGTTATGGTCAAATTTATAGGTCAACCTGGTGTGATCCTGATGCTCTGTTTACAAAATATGGTACTTAAAAAATTACAGCGGCAGCTTGTCTACTTCCACCAGCACAAGCACCTGCCGCAGCGCAGGGTTCACGCTGTTATCGCCTGAAATGTTCACCGCCAGTGCGAGTATCTTGCCCGGGTAGTTCTTCAGCTCCGCCGCGTCGAGGTCGAGATAGAACGGCACGCTGCCTTCGCCTGCGGGCAAGTTAACGGCATCGGGCAAACTGTACGCCGCAGCGGGCATGAGGAGATGCGCGCCTGCGTCCAGCGTGCCGGACGTTATCATTTTTTGCACCGTGTCCGCATCCGTGCCCACCTGCACGGTGATGGCGCCGTCCCGGCCGAGGCCGGAGCGGTATACGCCAAGTATCACTTTTATTTTACCGGAGGCTTCGTCCAGCTTGTAATTGCGGGTGGCCTCGTCCGCGCCGGAAGGCACGTTGTAGGATGCGCCGACGGTGGCCTGCGGCATGTAGAGTACGGTTTCGCCAAAGGCGGTGTTCTTGTCGTCCTTTTCGCAGCCTGCGGCAAGGAGGCCGGCAAAAAGCACGGCTATGCAAAGTTTTTTCATGTGGTTGTCGGTTTGTGGTTCATCAATACCCGGTGTTCTGCGTAATGGCGCCTTTTGCGGCGGCTACTTCCGCCTGCGAAAACGGATAGCGGTACATGGCGGGATCGCGGAAAACGCGCGGCGTTACGGGCGCTACGGTATAGCTGAAGCTGTTGTCCGGGTTGCGGCCCACCTTTACGCCCAGCAGTGGCTGGTTGAGCACGGTGGCGGCGTCTTTCCAGCGCAGCAGGTCCCAATAGCGGTGATCTTCGAATGCCAGCTCTACCCTTCTTTCATGTTTCACCGCGGTGCGGAAATCGTCTTTCGAAGTGGCCGTTACCACGGGCAGCGAAGTGCTGGCGCGGTCTCTCACCATCTGCAGCGCTACCCTGGCGCTGTACGGGAAACCCGCGGGCGTCTCATCGGCGCCGTAGGCTTCGTTCATGGCCTCCGCATAGTTGAGCAGCACTTCCGCGTAACGGAAAAGCACCCAGTTCTGCTGCGCGGTGCCGCCCTGCGTAAGGTTCAGCTGATCGGTCAGGAATTTTTTCAGGTAATAACCGGTTTTGGAACTGTTGGTGTTCGCCATGTCGTCCGCGCCGCCGGGCGTTTGGTCAATAGTGCGGCCGTTCCAGCTGCTGCCGTTGGTCACGATGGACGCGGCGAGGCGCGGGTCGCGGTTGTTGTACGGGTTGGCGGGCTCGGGAGCGCCGGTGTATTCGTATGCGGCCACGAGATTATGCGAGGGCGTTATGCCGCTTCTGCCGCCCGGCGTGGAGATCGGGTAGTTGAGCATTTCGGGTGAATTGCCCGCGGGGCGCCGTACGGCCATGATGGTCTCTTTGCTGTTCAGCGGGTTGTTGCCGGTGAAATAGCTGCCGTAACCACCGGTATGCAATGCGTAATCCAGCTCGGTGGCGTTGAGCAGGTCGCGCGCGGCTGCGGCGGCCCTTTGCCAGCGGGCGGCATCGTTGGTGGGATTGTTCAGCGGGCTGGCGGCGTACAGCAGCACGCGCGCTTTCAATGCCAGTGCGGCGCCGCGGGAGAAACGCCCGTCCTGGTCCGCATACCCGGCTACACGCCAGTTGGAGGCAAGACTGTCTTTGTAATGATCGATCTCCGACACGATCCAGTCCACGATCTCGTCATAGCTTTTCTGCTCCGGCGATGCGCCCGGATCTTGCGCATAGGTGGTTTCTATCAACTGCACCCCGCCGTAACGTTTGATCAGCTCGGCATAATAATACGCGCGGGCGATATGCGCTTCGCCGCGGTACCAGGCGATAAAGAGCTTGTCGCGGTTGTAGTTCGTCACGTCTGCCACGGTATCGCGGTTGCGCGCGATGAACTCCCGCCAGTCCTTTGAATATTCGAGATAAAAATTGGCGGCCCTGATGCCTTCGTACAGGCGTTTGTACGACGCTTCGTCCGGGTTGCTGGCCGCATTGAGCGAGCCCTGGTTGAACACCTGCACGTCGTTCACGGGGTTGGTCTGCTGCGCCTCGTCGGAAACGGCGGCGAACAGGTTGTTGTCGATGGACGAAAAGCCGTAGGGCAGCGACGCGTAAAAAGCGTTGCCAAAGGTGTACAGCGTGGCCCTGTCCGTAATGATGGTGGAAGGCGTGGCGTTGGTGTCTATCTTCGTGTCGAGGAAGTTCTTCTTGCATCCGGCGGTGAGCGCCAGGCCGCCCGCCAGCAAAGCCATATATGGAATGTTTCTGTTCATGGTGTGTTGGTTTGACGGTTAGAAAGTAACGGAAAGCCCTGCGTTGAATGATTTCATGACGGGATAGCCGCCGAATGATTCAGGATGCAGGTCGTAGTCTTTCAGCAGTTTGCTCCAGGTGAACAGGTCTACCGCCGTCACGTAAATGCGGAATTTGGAAAGACCCATATGCTTCAATGCGCCCGCGCTGAAGGAATATCCCAGCGTGGCGTTGCGCAGCGAGAGGTAATCGCCTTTCTTCAGCCAGAAGTCGCTCATGCGGTAGTTGTTATTGTTGCCCTGCGTGGTAAGCCTCGGGTACAGCGCGCTGCCGCGGGTGTCTATCCCCTGGTCGGGGTAATAGGCCCAGGCCTGCTGCGCCTGCGGATAGGCGTTGCCGTTATTGACGAAGGGCTCGTAAACATTGCTGTTGTCCAGCAGGTATACGGAAGCGCCGCGCGCGCCCTGGAACAATACTTCGAGGTCAAAACCGGCGTAGCTGATATTGCCGCCGAAAGCGTAGGTCAGCTCCGGGAAGGCCGGGCTGCCGACGGCCGTTACGTCCTTCTGGTCGATGATGTTGTCGCTGTTCAGGTCGGCGTATTTCAGGTCGCCCGGCTGCACAAGACCGAAGCCCGGTACGGGCTGGCCGGATTTGAGCGTACCGTCGCCGTTAAAATCTTCCACCTGGTAAAATCCCTGCGACACAAGACCGATGCGGGTGCCGAAGGAGCGGCCGGTAAGCGCGTTGTAAGAATACGCGGGCGGCACTTCCGCCATATAGTCGATACGGTTCTTGTTATAAAAAGCGTTGGCGGAAAGGGCGTACCCGATCTTTCCTGCTTTGTCGGCAAACACGGCGCTCAGCTCAAACCCTTTATTGGTCATTTTGCCAAGGTTGCGGATCACCTGCACGTTGCCAAAAGCGCCGGGCACCATATGGTCCTGCGTAAGAATGCCGCTGCGTTTGTCGAGGAACACGTCCGCCGTGAGCGACAATTTTTGGAACAGCCGCACGTCCGCGCCGGCGTTGTATTTCATGCTTTTCTCCGCGAACACGTCGGGGTTGGCGATGTACAGCGGCTGCAAAGCGCCCTGCGACGCGGGGTTGCCGTTGCCGGTATAGAACGCGCCGCCGTTCAGCTGGTAATATTGCTGGTACAGGAAACGCCCGTTCTGCCCGGAAAGCGGGCTGCCCGCTCCTTCCGCGTCGGCGCTGCCCGTAGCGCCCGCGGATGCGCGCAGCTTCAGGAAGTCGACCACGCTGCTCTGTTCCAGGAATTTTTCGGACGACAATATCCACCCGAGCGACACGGCCGGGTAAAATCCCCAGCGGTTGCCCGGCGCATAAGCATCGGAGCCGAACACCGAGAAACCGAACTCGGCGAGATATTTTTCACGGTAAACATAATGCGCCCGCCCGCTCACGTTCTGGTAGTGGTATGCGGCGGAAAAAAGACCGTCGCCCCGGAAGTCGGACTGATGATAATTCAACGCAGACCTGAACGTATGTTCTTTCCCGGAGTGATCGTAACCGATGGTGAACATCAGTTGTTTCCAGTCTTCCTGCCCGCCCGGCGATTGGCTGCTGGCGCGGATCGGCGTCGTTTGATCGGTGGTGGTTTTGTTACCGTCGAGGAACCGCGCGTAGTTGGACGTTTTCGCGTAATTGGAGATCATGTAGCTGTTAAACGAAAAGGCTTCCGCAAGGTAAAGCCCCGGCGTAATGCCGTCCAGCCTTTCTTTCAGCTCAAAGTTGCCCTGCAAAAACCGGTTGGTGCCGGAAGTCCAGCCCAGCTCGTGAACGGATGCGTAAGGATTGTTGGGATAAACGGAAGACCCTGACCATTCGCCGCTCTTTTCGTCTTTCGGGTTGTAAATGTTGGACGGGTAACGCGCAAGATCGTTCCAAAGCTGGCCGGTGGAATAGTTCGGCTGTTTGCTCTCGTTGATCCTGCCGCTGAGGTCCACCTTCGCTTCGAAGATCTTAAACATCTTAAAATCGAGATTCGCGCGGATATTGTAGCGGCGGAAAAGCTGGTTGGACGTGCTGTCGGTTTTTGGCACATCGTATAACCCTTGCTGGTTGAGATAATTAAGCGTCACGTTGTAACGCGCTGATTCGTTGCCGCCGCTGAACACCAGGTCCGCATCGGCATACGGCGCCTGTTTTTTCAGCACTTCCTCGTACCAGTTCACGTTCACGCCAGCGCCGCTGCGGTAGCTTTCCAGCTCCGCATCGGAATAAGCGGGCGACCATACACGCCCGTTGTCGTTGCTCACGGCTTGGTTATACAGGCTGGCATAGCCGAAACTGTTCAACGGCTGCGGGATGTTCACCGCGCGCTGTATGCCGGAACGCACCTGGAACTGCACGGTAGGTTTGCCGACCTTGCCGCGGCGGGTGGTCACCCATATTACGCCGTTGGCGCCGCGCCTGCCGAAAGTAGCCAGCGCGGCCGCGTCTTTCAAAATGGACACGCTTTCTATTTCGGCGGGCGAAAGACTGCGGAGATAATTCCGGTTCGATTCAAAACCGTCGATAAAAATTTTGTAAGTATGATAGCCGTTGGCCCCGCCGAGATAACCATACGTGCCGATACCGCGGATGGCCAGCAATGCGTCGTCGTTGCCCGGCTGGCCGCTGCCGTGGGTTACGGTAAGCCCGGGCAGGCGGCCGTACAAAGTATTGGTAAGATTGGCGGCAGGCGTTTTATACAAGGTTTCGCCTGACACGGTGGAAACGGCCTGCGTGGAAAAACGCTGTTCCACGGAAAACAGCCGGGCGTCCGCCGCTGTAGTGTCCGCTTCCTGAACGGGCCGCTGCGCCACGGCGCTTCCCGCCAGCAGGCAGGCGGCAGCAAACAGGCGCGGAAATTTATGTTGAATGCTCATGATTGTCTGTTTGATGTGGATTGATTAATAACCGGGATTCTGCACCAGCACGCGTTTGTCGATCTCTTCCTGCGGAATGGGATCGAGATACATTTTCGGGTGCCAGTATGCCGTGTAAGCCACCTTGTCGTAATAGTTCAGGATGTTTTCCGGCAGCCGGTCGTTGGCGCCCGGGGCCACCACCGTGCAATGGGACTCCCGCCAATCCCCGCCGAGCACCCCCGTGTCTAACCCCTCCACCTAAGCGTGCCGCCCCTCGAAGTAACGTG